>JAUNBM010000018.1 GCA_030527115.1 Clostridia bacterium | reverse complement strand
AGACTTGTGGTTATTTGAATTTAAAGGAATTAAAAGACAGTTTATCGCTAACGAGAAAGGAGAGGTGTATGAATTCGATGAGCAAGCGAATAGATTTTATCTTGTACAATAAGAGTATGGTCGTAGTGATGATTCTTGCGGCGCTGTTGCTGATAAGCACAGGTTGCGACACGCGCATCCGTCAAAACGACAAGAACACCGAGGCTTATTATAACGAGTATGTCGAGCTTGTCTCTTCGGAGGGACTATGGGTGTCGGATTGGGTGCTTTATAAGGACGAAACTCCCATTGGCGCAGATGAGGGCATCGACCTTGGCGGAGCTATCCCCGCCTCGGATATCGCAGAGCAGATTGAACTGTTTCGTAGCTTGTTGAATCAAACTATTGCGGATGAGTCGCCCGTGGATAAGATGACCGCGTATGATGTGGTTGGCGTAGGAAAGCTCTGTATGGTGAATTGCGACAGCACGCTCAGTATCGAGAATAAGCAGTATTCAATAGAAAATCTCAATATAATGCTATACAATGATGAGCGTATTGTAAGCACTCTTACATACACAGAGGAGGGGCAAGAACATACAATGTGTCTGTATCTCCGTTTTCCATATGACGATCTTCTGAAGAACACGGCTAGATGAGTAGCTTACAGTGCGACCTTAGAAACACTTCTACTTGCCGGTTCGGAAAGCTGTAATTAACCAGAAGAACGACAGCTATATGCCATCTTAAAAGTCAGTAGTTTTAGATGTGTATATAGGGGAAATATCCTAACTATGTTCGGGCTAAACGTGGGGAACGGTGCGGCGGTTGACGCCTCATAGCCCGCCGCCGCAGAACTTAACGACAAGCACCTTGCGCCCCAGAGTACTCTCTTGCCGCAAGCGGCAATTCGCCTTGAAAGACAACCGCTAAAGGCGGCAAGAACGGGGTTGGAGCAAAACTAAAGATATATTTTATTGTTCTGTCTGCAAACACGCTTGAAAATTGTCTATATAGTGAGACGAAGGAGGAGGAACAGAGATATAAAAGAAAGGGGAGCGTTGAGGGGAATTAGTATATGAGGGACAGGCCTGCAACTGAGCGGCGGCACAAAGCATAAACCTTTCTGCACACATTCATCAGCATTGCTTTTTCGAGCCGCCGCTCAATTGCGGGTCTCAGTCCTTTTCGATAGCCCCGATATCCCTTGTATGCGTTTTGAACGGAATGCGGAAGCAAAATCATTAGCGTTTAGAGAACTATATAACAAAAAGAACGGGAAGCTCCAACCCGAAACCGGGCGGTTCGGAAGCCTTCCCATTCTAATATGCCAATACAACTATTTCTTTCGCCTTTAAACTATCAGTAGCCGAACGCGGCGGCTATGTCGCTGATAAGCTGGGCGAACGCTTTTATCACCGGATCGACCTGATCACGGAACAGGATAATGAACACGATAACGAATATCATGAACAGGATGAGACCGATCAGCCTCAGAATCAGTATCGCTAACGAGAACCGCTTCAAACTGCCGTTCTTTGGCGTTCCGCATCCCCAAATAAAGAGGAATATCAGTCCAATCACCGGAATGCAGAACAGAATCGTGAGCCAGAAATACTGGCCGGTGCTGAGAGTCTGCTTTTTGTCGCGCACATAAGAAGGTGCTTGCGGCTTCTGCGGAGACGGTATCGGCGGCGGAGTTGGAACCGGAGGCGGAGTGAAAGCGACCGGTTCCTCAGCGGGAACGGGTTCTTCAGCCGGGGCGAGCGGTTCGCTTTCGGGCTCGGCTTCGGCTTCAGCGTCCGCTTCACGCTCGAAGCTCTCGACCTCGTAAGCTTCGTCGGACATTTCGGCGGGTGCGAATTGGTTCGCGGCTTCGGCCTCGGAAGCTTGAGGCTCCTGCTCCGCGGGCTCTGCGGCGGGTTTTGGATTCAGCTCCAAGCCACAGTTTATGCAAAATGCCGCATCGTCGGCGAGCGCACAGCCGCATTCTCTGCAATATCTCATAGTTTAGACCTCCTTCGTTTTCTTGTCCATATAATACCACTATTTTGCGGTCATGTACAGTTTTTATTGCCTGAGCGGCGCGCCATTTTTCGCCAATTCCGCAATAATTATCTCAAAATCGGCACGGATTTCGTCCTCGACAAGCGTATGGTCCTCGGCTCGAAGCGTGAAGCTGAAAGCGAGGCTTTTCTTTCCGGGGATGAGCCCGGGCCCGCGATATACATCGAACAGCTCGATATTCTCAACAAGAGTGCCAACCGGAGCGTTCGCAATCACATCACAAAGCGTTTGCGCTTCAACATTCTCATCGACGACAACCGCCAAATCCCGCGATACGAGAGGGAAGCGGGGGAGGGGCTTGAAGCTGAGCGCGGCGTTCTTGCATTCGCTAATCGCGTCAAAACGAAGCTCCGCCAGATAAACCGGTTGGTTGAGTGAATAATACTCCAAAACATTGGGATGAGCTTGCCCGAATTCGCCAATCAGCGTGTCGCCGCTGTAAACGAGCGCCTTCCTGCCGGGCTGGAAAACCCCGCTTCCGCCGCTGACGAAGCGTACCTTGTCGATATGAAACGCTTCGAGCAGACGTATGATAGCCGCTTTGAGGGTGAAGAAGGTTTCATTCTCCGAGAAGAAAGCGAGACCTATCAGCTTGCGTTCCTCGGGCAGGGTAAGCCCCCTGTCGAAATGGACGTTGCCAACCTCCATGAATCTATAATGGCCCGTCTTTCGATTGATATTCCGCTGACAGCTCTCCAGCATTCCGGAATACAGGCTTGTGCGCATGAGGCTCTGCTCCTCGCCAAAGGGATTGAGCAGGCGAACCGCATCGAGCCGCTCGTCGCCATCGGCAAATTGCAGGGCTTTTAGCGTGGCGGGGGAGGTGAAGTTGATATTGTACATCTCGAGACAGCCGAGCCCAACTAGTGTATCCTTAACCAAATCCTCATTGCGGAACGATTCGGGTATGCTACCTTGGAAGGTTTCACCCTTCATCAGCTCGGCGGCTATATTTTGAAAGCCGTACAGCCTGCCGACTTCTTCGGCTATGTCCCAATCGGCCTCGATGCCGCTCTCAATATCGGTGCGAAAATGCGGCACGTTCAGCCTGAGCCCGCCGCCCTCCAACGTTCCGCTTATATGGATCGTTGACAGCAGGGAAAGCATCTCCTCAGCGGAAAGCTGAAGATTTAAAAGGCGGTTTATATGCACGGGGTCGACAAGCACCGCTCGCTCGTTTAAATCTGCGGCGCACACGTCGATTATATCGCCTGCGACCTTGCCGGCTCCGAGCTGTTCAATCAGCTCAACAGCGCGCTCCAATGCAAGGTAAGCGTTTACCGGTTCAACGCCTTTGATGAAGCGGGCGGCGGCGTCCGTGCTTTGCCTGAGCTTGCGCGAGGTGCGGCGAATGTTACTGCCCAGGAATACGGCGGATTCGAGGAACACCTCCTTGGTATCTTCGGTTATCTCCGAATTGAGCCCGCCCATAACTCCGGCGATTCCAACGCCCTTTGTCGGGTCGGCAATAAGTAGCATATCGCCGTCCATCGTGTGCTGTTTTTCGTCGAGCGTCGTCACAAGCTCGCCCTCGACAGCATTCCGAACGATTATATGCGAATCGCTGATACAGGCGAGATCGAAGGCGTGCATAGGATGCCCATATTCGAGCAAAACATAGTTGGTTATGTCCACAATGTTGTTTATCGGGCGCATACCGGCGCTCCTAAGGCGCTGTTGCATCCATTTGGGCGAGGGCGCGATATGAATATCCTTAACAACCCTGCCGCAGTAGCGCGGGCAGAGAACGGGATTTTCAACCGTAACCTGCACTTCGCCCTGCCCATTGCCATCATAGTGGCTGATTTCGGGAGTTTTCATAATCTGGCCCAGAGCCGCCGCGGCTTCGCGGCAAAGCCCGATGATGCTGTTGCAATCGGGGCGGTTGGGGGTAAGGTCGAAGTCGAAGATGATATCGTCCTTTTCAAGCGCATCAGCGATATCCATTCCGAGCGGCGTGTCCTCCCTTAATATGAGAATTCCATCGCTTTCCGCGCCCGGATATTCGTCCTCGGTGAGATTGAACTCCGCGCCTGAGCAAAACATTCCACAGCTCTCAACCCCTCTTATGGTCGCCCTGGAGAAAAGGGTTTCTCCGATTTTCGCTCCCTCATAGGCAACGGGAACAACAGCGCCCACAAAGACGTTTTTTGCATTGGTAAGGATTTGGACTGTTTTTTCGCCTATATCCACCTGACAAACGCTGAGCCTGTCCGCATTGGGATGCTGGGATATATCGAGGATCTTACCCGTAATCACGCCCGTGACGTCGGGCAGTTCCCTTTCGACGGAGGCGAGTTCAAAGCCGCGCCACATCATGCGCTCGATGAATTCCTCATCGCTGACGCAGAAATCAACATATTCGCATAACCATTTCTTTGGCAGTTTCATACAAGCACCTCCTAAAATTGTTTCAAAAACCGGGCGTCGTTTTCGTATTCAATACGAATATCCGAAATGCCGTATTTCAGGCTCGTCACCCTGTCGACGCCGATTCCAAAGGCGATTCCCGTCCATTCCTTTGGATCGTAACCGCAGTTCATAATCTCGTGCGGATTGGTTACACCGCAACCCAGCAATTCAATCCAGCCGGTTCCCTTGCAAACGCGGCAACCCTTGCCCCCGCAAATCGTACAGCTCATGTCCAACTCCGCAGAGGGTTCGGTGAAGGGGAAGTAGGAGGGACGAAGCCTTGTTTTTATATCTTTACCAAAGACCGCATGGATAAACGAGTCGAGCGTTCCTTTGAGGTTGGCGAGGCTGAGATTCCTGTCAACGACAAACCCTTCGATCTGCATGAAAATCGGATAATGGGTCGCGTCGACCTCGTCAACGCGGAAAACCCTGCCCGGCATAATCAGGCGGAAGGGCGGCTTTATGGTTTGCAGGGCGCGAATCTCGCAGGGCGAGGTATGGGTGCGAAGCAAAACCTTGTCGTTGATATAGAAGGTGTCCTGCATATCCCGCGCCGGATGGTCGAGCGGAAGATTCAGAAGCGTAAAGTTGTTGTCGTCCAATTCGATTTCCGGCCCGTCGAACATCGAAAAGCCCATCCCGATCAAAGCGTCGCGAATGGTGCGGTAGGTTTGCGTCATGGGATGCAAAGCGCCGCGGGGGAGGGCGAAATCCGCCGCTTCGGTTACGTCCAAAGCTTCGCGGGCAAACCGTTGTTCCTGCGCCTTCTGCTTCAGCGCCGCCCGGATTTCCGATAGCCGCACTTCGAGTTCCTTTTTAACCTCGTTGACGGCGGCGCCCATAGCGGCACGGCGCTCCTTTGAAAGCTGGCCCATGGTGCGCAGTATGGTGGTCAAACGACCGTTTTTGCCAAATACTTCCTGTTGAACAGAGTTCAACTCGGCCTCGGAAACTATCCCTGCCATACGTTCCAGGGTTTCACGCCTGATTCTTTGTAGTTCTTCCTGCATTTCTTCCTCCTAATATAATAAATCACGCTCATCCCAAATTAAAGGGACGAAGCGTGCCGTGGTACCACCCTGATTCGTCGCTGACGCGACCTCATTAAGCTTTAACGGGCATACCCGTCGGAAACTACTGTTGTTTCACTCCCGCCGCTCCCGGGCGAACTTGCGCGCAACCTCAACATTTCGCTCCCACCTGCCGAAACTCGCTTTGGAATCGGACTGCGCTTTTCCCGTTCTTAGCGTTTAACAGCGTCATTCTAACACGCTTGCAACGCTCCCGTCAAGGATGATTTTTATTGTTCCCAGCTCGTCGGTGCGATACAAGGGAATGCCACGCTCCGAAAGCAGGGCGAGCGTCTCGTCGTGCGGATGCCCGTAAGAGTTGTCTGCCCCGAGTGAGCAAACTGCGATGGCCGGATTTACCGCCGTTAAAAAGCCGGAGCTGGTGCTGGTGGAGGAACCGTGATGACCCAGCTTGAGAACCGTCGCCTGCAAGTCCGAAGAAGTCCAAAATTCGCGCATACGGCTTTCCGTGTCGGATTCAGCGTCGCCCGTGAGCAGAATGGAGGAGGAGCCGAAGCTGACCTTCATAACTATGCTGGAGTTGTTGGAATCGTCATAGCTCTGTCCGTCAATCGGGGAGAGAACCTTGATATTAACGGAATCGTCCCAGCTAATCACGGTATTGCTCGTGGTTTGATATACGGGCATATCGGCGTTTTCCAGCGCCGTTATCATGCGCTCATAGGTTTTGCTGGTCGATACAAAATCCGTCATGTAAAAAGCGCCGATTTCATAATTCTCGATTATTTTGTCCATACAGCCGATATGATCGGCATGGGGATGGGTGGCAACAACCACATCCAGGCGCTGAATCCCCAGCTCGGAAATGAGAGTGGAAATACTCTCGTAAGAATCGCTCGTCCCTGCGTCAACGAGCATGGTCTTCCCGTTTGGAGACTGCAACAGAATGGAATCCCCCTGCCCCACGTCGATAATGTAAACGGTAAGCTCACCCGTAACTTCCAAGGCGTGAGCGGTAGGAACGGCCGTCTCCGCCACGGAATCGGGAGAAACTGATGCGGCAGGCGGCTCGGAGGAGGTGGGATACAGCTCGTTTATGACCTCGTCTACGAGCGAACAGCCAACGAGCAACAGCATGGAAACAAGAATTAGTAGCAGTCTTTTCATACCTGTATTTTACCGCGAACTCGAATCAATTACAAGCCTTTTTGTGTTGACCTGTTAGTAAAATTGACTTATAATCATATAGGAGGGAGATAATATGGATTCTTTTGAATGCAGGTATTGCGGCAAAAATGTCAGCGAGAATGGGGCGGGCGAGCTGTTCTATTGCCCCGATTGCGGGATATATCAACCCAAGGTAGTATATGCCGATGAAAAAACTCAGCTTATCTACAGCCGCGCAATCAGGTTTTTGAGAAATTCGGCTTTTATCAAGGCCTCCCTTGCGGCGCAAAAGCTTTTACAACTTCTCCCAAACGATCCCGAAGCGCATCTCTTACGCGCTTTAAGCCGCTATGGCGTGCGTTTAGTTTCAGACGGAGTTCCAAACGTGACTACACTTCATAAACTGCCCTTTTTGGAGGATGAGGATGTAAAGAGCTGTCTCTCGGCGGAATCAAACAGGAGCAGACGTTCATCTTATCTTGAGTTAATAAAAGAAATAGACTTTGAACAAAGGCGGTTGCTCGATATCGCGAAGCGACAGCCGCCCTGCGACATATACATAGTCTCCGATGGCGGCAAGCGAAGCCGCAGGTATGCGGAGGAGCTGTGCGAACAGCTTCAAAAAACCTCGATGACCTGCCTGTATTTCCCCGAAGATAAGGAGAACAGGGCGGCGGCCGAGTTTGCGGCGATAGCCTCGTGCCGCGCTATGATTGCCGTTGGAACGGATGAGGTTCGCTTTGGTTCTGTAGCTCTTCTGAGCGCGGTCAATCAGCTCCTTGAATATGGTAAGGGCGGGCAACCAAAGGATTTAATTCTCTGCTATCGGGATGTTGAACCGGAGGATCTCCCCGATGAGCTTGCGCTTTTGCCGGCTCTCGATATGGAGCGAATCAGCTTTTTCCCGGAGCTGAATCAAAGGCTCCAAGCCCTATCTTCCGCCGCAGTTGCCGCGCCCGAAAAGTTGGAGGAAAAGGCGCAAAGCTCCGGCTACTATGTTTCCAAGCTGTTAAAAAAGCATGGACTTATGAGCGAGGCGGAGCTTGCAACGCTTGACGAGCCGCTCGATGATGATGAGGATTTCCGGCAGGCGCTCCGGCTTGCTGATGAAAAGCTTCGCGACAGACTCAATGTTTTAAATCTTAGAATCCGCTCCAGAGCCCTGCTGAAAAAGCGTGAAAGCGCGGTAGCCGAAGCCATGGTTGAGTTTCAAAACGCCGAAAGCGAAGCCGACTTTCTTCGACTGGAAAACGTGTTTAACGGGTTGAACGAGACTGCAAAAGCCGAGCTGTGCGCCATGCGCGCCAAGGAAGTGCGCGCGGTTGCTCTCGAAGCGGAAAAGCGGAGGGAAAAGCTTAGAGCCGACAACCAGGCCGATGATAAGCGCATCGAGGAACTCAAGTCCAAAAAGCAGGAGCTTTTAACCTCGCTTGACGGCGGCTTGAGGTTCAAAAAGCGCAAAACGGCGTTAGAGGAGCTTGAAAGCCTCGAAACCGATATAAGAGCTGTTCGGCAGGCGGTGGTGGCGCGCAACCGCGAGGGCTTAGAAGCCGACCGTCTCCTGTTCGGAAGTTGCGCGCAGTTCGGGAGAAAGGAATATGCTCAAGAGCCAATCGAATGGCGGCTTATTGATTGCCTTAACGGAAAGGCGCTTTTGGTCAGCCACAAGTTGCTCTTTTGCCTGCCATACTCCGATAAAGGTTCGAGCCAGTGGAAACACTCTCTGATATGCCGCACGCTAAATCATAGTTTTATTCAAAACGCCTTTTCCGATCAGGAGCGCTCCTGCCTGATATGCGGGGATGACGACAGCCTATTCATCCTTTCGGGCGAGGAGGCGCAGTTTATGCCGGAATCGGAGCGGCAGGCGCAAGGAACGGCATTCGCGCAAATTCAAGGGCTTAGCCGCGGCAAGTCCGGATACAGCCCGTGGTGGCTTCGAGACGCGAATGGGGACAGCGGAAACGTTCGCTTTGCCCGTAGCGACGGGCGGGTTGATACGCACGGGAAGGATCCCTCCTTCAAGACCTTTGGCGTCCGGCCGGCGCTCTGGGTCGATTATGACCGCTTTTTCGACTGCATACACGGCAAGGGCAGACGAAAGCCCGTCGATTCTGAACTGGCTATGTCGCGTGAACTGTTCTCGGAGCTGGAAATCGAAGCCAGCCAGTTTCTAAACGAGCCTACCAACGAACACGATTGGCGCGAGCTTCACAACCGCTACCTCGACTTCTGCTATTACGGCGAGTTTGCATTCCGGTGCGCCGAAGCCGATTTCTTAGCAAACGGACTTGTGGAAAGCATCAAGTACGGGGCAATGCGCTTGCGAAGCGCAAAGCAGGCGGCGGAAGATTTTTCCAACAGCATTGCAAAGGCAAAGTCGCTTGCGTCCAACGAATATGAACTCTCAATCGCCACGGAACTCGAGCGGGAGGGACTTCGCCGCCTCGGAAAACTCAGCCGCCATTAGCTGAAAAAATTTTCCACTTTTTTGTAAAAACCTGTTGACAAGCGGCGAAAGGACTGTTATAATTCTATCAGTAACAATAATTATTATCAATAAAGGAGAAAAACGATGAAAAAATGGGTTTGTTCAGTTTGTGGTTACATTCATGAGGGAGATACTCCTCCGGAGAAGTGTCCGGTTTGCAAGGTTCCTGCCGACAAGTTTGTTTTGCAGGAGTCGGAGCGCACCTGGGCGGCGGAGCATGTTGTCGGCGTGGCGCAGGGCGCGCGCGAGGACATTATCTGCGACTTGAGAGCGAATTTTGAGGGCGAATGCACCGAGGTTGGAATGTATCTGGCTATGGCGAGGGTTGCGCATCGCGAGGGCTATCCGGAGATCGGCTTGTACTGGGAAAAGGCCGCCTATGAGGAGGCGGAACACGCCGCGAAGTTTGCCGAGCTTTTGGGCGAGGTGGTAACCAACAGCACCAAGAAGAATCTCGAATTGCGCATCGACGCGGAAAATGGAGCGACCATGGGCAAGTTTGACCTTGCCAAGCGCGCCAAGGAGCTGAATCTCGATGCTATTCACGATACCGTTCATGAGATGGCGAGGGACGAAGCGAGGCACGGAAAGGCGTTTGAGGGACTTCTGAAGCGCTATTTCGGATAATTTTCTCGAAAAAACAGGGCAATAATAAAACCGCCGTGGCGCTATTTCAGTCACGGCGGTTTTGAATCTCATAGCACAAGCGCCATACCGCCCATGTAAAACTCGAAGGCCGAGCCGTAAATCTGCAATCACTAATTGTGAAATGATGGAAACAAATTCGACAGGTATATAACACAATTAAGGGTACGGCATTTTGAGCTTACTTGTTTTTGCGTCCGATTTTTGCACCATATTTTGGCAAATATCCAGTAATTTGGGGCTTTTCCGGGATTTTTCGGAGCGGGAGGGGAGGGCGTGCCGGCGGATTTTTGAAAAAAGCCTGTCATCTACATGGGGCTTTGGACGCTTGCATTGTAAAACAACCTGTGCTATACTCAAAAAAGCTTAAAAAATTCTTGAGGTGACCTGCCGATGTATCCGCTAAGACAGCTCTTTCGCAGACCTGCAAAAACATTGTTGGGAACTGTTTTGATAATGCTTGCGAGCGCCCTGCTCTGCGTAAGCGTTGGGCAGTATGTTGCCGCTTTGCGAACTCAGGAGAGTTTGGAGCGGGATTTCGCCACCGTTGCCCTCACCACGAGCGTCTATAAAACGAGCGATGTTTATGACGAGGACGGCGAGGTAATGGGCACGTCCTACTCCTCGGCACAGCCCCCTAAGGTTCAAGCGTTCCTGGACTCCCTGAACGAGAATTCAAGGGGCATCGTCAAGAGCGTCTATCATCAAGGGCTGATCTCCGGTTACTGCCCGTCCATAAGCCCTATAAATTATGTGGGGACGGGTTTGGGGATAGGTGGCGGGAATGCAAGCCTCTTTTCTTTGGTTTCCGAATTAAGTCCATACAACTGTGCGTTGCTCGAAGTCGAGTTGCAATCCATTGGCGAAGCCGGGTATTATATCGAGCCTATTGAGGGGTTCGACTCCTTTGACCCTTCCGCCTACGGCTTGCTTTGCGAACTTAAAGGAACGATTAAAAACGTTCTGGGGCTACACGAGGGCTATCACGATCCCACCGGAAGAACCGTCTATATAGACCTCCGCGTAAGCGACTTGGCCGAGCTGGAGACCTTAAATCTGCAGGTGGGCGAACGCTATCTGGTTTACAGTATGCAGTACGAAGATATGGACTGGGACTTGCGCCGCGGGTTAGTCAGCCTTCTGTTTGCCGATGTTCAGTCCGTCTACGATTTTGACCTGTCCAACATCCGGATGCTGTCCGAGGAGGAGATAGCCGACTTGCGCGAGCAACAATACTTTTTCAGCGAGGACGAAGGGCCGGAACACATGGATATAGCCCTGCTGGAGGTTGAGAACGGCTCCGGAGTCTATCTGTCCCAATCCGATCTCGATGCGATAAACGCCAGCCGGATAACGGTCGTAACAAACCCGCTGGTGTCGGCCGGTCAGGTCGGTGCCCAGGAAGTTTGGCTTGCCGTGGGAAGCGCCTCCGCCGAAGAATATGTTGAAAGGTTCGCGCAGGCAAGTATAGTGAAGCTCGAAGGCTCGGCGGCAGACTTTTTAAATTCAACCGAGGACGAGCTTTGGCAGAGGGCAAAGCATAGCATCGAGGTCAACAACCATGCCTTCCCAATAATTACCACGCAAAATCTTAGGGCTGTTGCGGCTTTTGCAATAGAGGATGCGCTAATCAGCGAGGGGCGCAGTTTCACAATGCAGGAATACGAAAAGGGGAGCAAGGTTTGCGTTATCTCGGAAACCCTTGCGGCGGCAAACGGCGTTTCCATCGGGGATAAGATTTCGCTTCGCTTCTATGGCAAGGACGATAACATCGATTCTTTTGCCGTGGTAAGAACCTCCAATCCCTCCGCTTTCACCTATTCCACCGATCTTGGCTTTGCTTCGGTGGCTGAGGACTATGAAATTGTCGGGCTGTACCGGCAGAAGAACGAATGGTCGGAAACGGAGTATTCCTTCACCCCGAATACGATATTTGTCCCTGAGCAGGCGGTGACCTGTGCGACGCTGTCGCCTGAGGAAGGAATATTCAAATCCATCGCCCTGGAAAACGGTATGCAGGCTGAAATGGACGCGCTTCTTGAGGAAAACGGGCTGAGCGGTCTTTTCGTCTACTATGATCAGGGCTATGCCGAGATGCAGGAAAGCTTGAACAGCTATTTTTCGGTGTCGACTAAGGTAATAATCATCGGAGTTGCCGCCTGGATTGCCCTTATGCTTTTGTATATCCTCCTGTTCCCGTTGCAACAGCGCAAGGAGCTTCGACGGATGTGGTCGCTGGGCGTTCCAAACGGAAAGATACGCTCTTTCATGATGTGCAGCGGCGCAGGAATCTATCTTTTTGGCGTTATACTTGGCGGAATACTGGGGCTTTTCCTCCTAAATACCGTTATAGGAACAATCGGGGAAGCCGCAGGCATTGCCGTGTCAATCTCCGGCTCGATTGAGATTTTCCTCGCCCTTTGCGGAATACAACTGCTTTGCCTTACGATAGCGCTTATTATAACTACGGCGTGCATGACGCAGGGCCTCAAAAAATTCTTCGGGAGAGCGCGCTGATGAAGGTACCGTTTCTTGTTCGCCAAATCAAAGGCCGCCGCGCAGTTTGCCTTGGCGTTATCGCCGCCAGCCTCGTTCTTTCGGTGCTGATATGCGGGCTGAATGCGGGAGAAGCAAGAATGGATCGCGAGATCGAAGCGGTGTACCGCCAAAAGACGGTGACCTGCGCGGTACCCGACCTTACGGGCGCGCAAAGCGATTCGCTGGACTTGGCGGGCTGGGTTGTGCGCCTCTTTTTCAAGGACGAGGCCTTCCCGCAGGGCGAATATGACGCAATTTTTCAAACCTATATAACCGACGCCAGCGCAAAGATAAGGCTGAAGGGCGAACTTTTTGAAGACTCCATTCCCCTTGTTGGGCTGGCCGACCTTGGAGCCGACAGATCGTTTCGCGCCGAGGAGGGCGTTGTCGTAAACTGGTTTTCGGGTTTTGGCGAAGATGTTCTCGCCTCAAAATCCGCCGTCTGCCTGTTGCCTATAGAGCTGTATGAACAGCTTTGCCCGGAGGGGGAGAGCAGTATCTCCCTCAAGGTCGTGGGGCGGTATAATTCCAGTATAACCTCAGAAATTGAACTTGAAGTTGCCGGAACCTATCTGGGCGCGGAGTCTAAAATAGTGTATCTGCCGTGGTCGTATGCGCTGGAACAGAGCATGGCGGTGAGCGGCGGGGTTTATGCCGACAGCGTGTCCGCAACCATAGTCGACAACTTCAAGATCGACGAGTTTTGGGACGTGATCGCCTCTCGGTTTTTTGTGGAGCCCGACCCGAAAGGGACTCCCGTCGATTGGGATGCGTCGCCGGTTTATGAAACCTATCCGTATGCGCTGACTATATACGACGACGGGCTCATGCAAACGGTGGAGGGCTTACGGCAAAACCAGCGCACATTCGGTCTGTGTATAAGGCTGATTGTTGCGCTCACCCTCGTATTGGGGCTCGTCATAAGCCACCTGATACTCAAGCAACGCGAGCGTGAATTGGCTTTGCAACAGCTTTTGGGACTTCCAAAGGGGAGCATCTTTGCCGCAAGCTTTGCGGAGATGTTCGCGTTGTCGCTTATCGGAGCGGTTGCGGGTGCGGCGGCGGTCTGGCTCGTCAGCGGTACGCCCCCGCCCTGGTTGATGTTGGGTCTCTTTATTGCCGCCAACTTCATCGGCGAGGCGGTTGCCATAGGCGCGTTTTTGCGCAAGGATTTGATTAAAGCTATCAAGGGAGCGGAATAAAATGGAAATGCAGATTAGGGAAGTGGAATATGAATACCGGGGACGTCATCAAACCGTCCGGGCGGTTCGCGGAGCAACGGCGGCATTTGAAACCGGAAAGATGTACGCGATTATGGGTGCGAGCGGAAGCGGCAAAACCACGCTCCTGTCCATGCTGTCCGGGCTGATTCGCCCGACAGCCGGCGAGATTCTTCTTGACGGGGAAAACATGGCGGCTATGGACGGCGGCAAGCTGAGACGCGAAAAAATCTCCGTGATATATCAGGATTTCAACCTGTTTCCCCTGCTTACGGTAGAGGAAAACGCGGCCTATTCCTTAATGGTTCAGGGACAGCCGAAGGAGGAAGCGTTTTCAAAGGCGCGGAAAACGCTCCTTACCGTGGGCATCCAACCCGAGCAATTCACGCGCCTTCCCAATACCCTGTCGGGAGGAGAACAGCAACGTGTGGCGATAGCCCGTTCGCTGGCCGGAGGAAGCGAGATAATCCTGGCGGACGAGCCGACAGGCAACCTCGACGAGGAGAACAGCGGGAACATTATAGATATGCTGAGCAGGCTGGCGCACGAGGAAGCCCGCTGTGTAATAATCGTGACCCATGATCCGGAGGTGGGGAAGGCTTGCGACGTCGTTTTGCATATGCGTAGCGGAGTTTTGACGGAAGAATAAATTCGAGACCGAAGGCTTATCCATCCCCACGCTTGCCGTTGCGATAGGGCAGGCGGCGGATTGACCGCTATTTCAACGGCGCGGTTTTTTTGCATGGTTTCACATTCGCTTTGCACCTGCGCCAGGAATTTTTCAGCGGCTTTGGAAAACGCCCGGTTCTTCTTCCAAACGAGGCTCAAGCCGATTTTGTGAACGGGGTGGAGCGGCTTGAAGCAAAGGCTGGTTCCCCTCGTGTTAATCAGTCCGTCAAGACAACGCGCATAGCCAAAGCCCTCGGCAACCATTCGCGAGGCGTTGAAAATCAGGGTATAGGTGGAAACCACATTGAGTTGTGAAAAGGGCTTTCCGATCAGTTCCTCCATCTTTGGGCTGGTCCTGGACTGACGCGAAACAATCAAGGGCAAGTCCCACAAATCCTTTCCGCGAATATGCGCCCGCTTTGCAAGCGGACAGTCCTTTCGCATCAGCACGCCAAATACGCCCTCGACCGCAACGAAAAGCACGATTGGTATTAAAAGCTAAATTCTTGTTAATTAAATGTAAGGCCATAGGCAAGCATATTCCCAAGCGGAATACTAAAGCCTATGGCTTTGTACATCTCAACATCGCAATCGGCGCACCCGACCGTGAGAGACTTGACGCCGCTTTGCTCAACAGCGTATCGGACAAGCCTTTTCGCTATCCCCTTATGCCTGTATTCAGGCGCAATATAGAAGTCCTCGAATACTCCTGAAAGGCCGTAGTTGAAGGTTGAAAATGTGCAACAGATCGAACAGCAAGCTATCAGCTTGTTGCCGTCTAAACAGCCGAAGAAATCAATTTTCCCGTACTCAATCGCATCGAACAAGCGGGCAAGTTGTGCCTCGGTGGGCGGGTTCTCCCCGATTTCGGCCTTGTATGCGCTATGCAACTCCTTTAATCCGTCAAATCGTTCCGGTGTAATTCTGATAAAATCCAAATATTCATCAAACGAATCAAGCTTCCTAATCATTGCGTCTCCTTTTAAGTATAAAGCGGCTTGGCATTTTCTTTCTTAATTATCATAGCAAAAACCGAGGATTTGTCAATTCATTTAATGCCGCGCCTACCATATAGCGCGAGCGGTGGGAGCGCCGCTTGACATTACCATCGTATAAACCTATAATGTGGTATGCTTAAACTGATAGAGCCAAAATACGATGAACTCAATTTCATCCTGATCTATAGGTTGCATACACGCTATTCTGTCCGGTCATTGTTTCAAACCCCACCGACTCGAACAATGCTATTGCTTTTGGGTCGTCGGCATTAACGAAAGCGGTCATTTTCCTTGGTTTATTCAATCGGATTGCTTCTGAAAGCAAGGCCTGTTCAACTCCCCTGTTCTCATAGCCCTCTTTTACAAGTAGTCCATACGGCTCATTCTCGTCATAGCAGAATGTTACGTCCAAATACCCGATAATTGCCTTATTATCTAGTGCTAGAAACACTCTGAACCTATCCAGAGCGTCCAATACTCTTTCTCCGGTCCAATATGTATCTCTGTTGTGCATTTCTAAATACTGCTTTTTAAACTCCGCTTGAAACAGAATTGTTTCAAAGTCGCTTGCGACACATTCGTCCCTAACCCAAATCATCCTTTGCTGTTCCGTATCGAACTTGGCTCTTTTGGCAATCAAGCAAGCTCGCAGGGCTTTATTCTTCGGATTAAAAACAAAGTCCATTTGATAATCGCGATAACGGTTTTCAAGGTATGCAAGCATCTCAAAATAAGCGCGCTCCTCTTTTGAAAGACCCGTTATCATCTCTATATAGCGGTTTTCGGGAACAATGAGCCACACAAAAAGCCCGGCAATTCTATTATCGTATGTAACCACGAAGGTTGCATGATTCTTCTTTTTCAACGCATTAAACAGATTGTCGTTGTTATACATATAATGCGGATCGGTAAAACAGGAATCTTCCATAACATAATTGATAAATTCAATATATTCATCAAACGAATCAAGCTTCCTAATCATTGCGTCTCCTTTTAAGTATAAAGCGGCTTGGCATTTTCTTTCTTAATTATCATAGCAAAAACCGAGGATTTGTCAATTCATTTAATGCCGCGCCTACCATATAGCGCGAGCGGTGGGAGCGCCGCTTGACATTACCATCGTATAAACCTATAATGTGGTATGCTTAAACTGATAGAGCCAAAATACGATGAACTCATTTTCAAGCAAGAGTTGCTGGCTGATGAAAAGACCATGGCATACAATGCGAAGTGGGGAGGAGCAATCGACTTTTCCGTTGAGCGATGGAAGGGCTGGTATGACGCTTGGGTAGTAAATCCCGACAGGCGCTTTTACAGGTATCTGTACTCAACGGAGGACAAAGCTTTTGTCGGAGAAGTTGCGTTCCATTTCGATGATGAATTCCAATGCTATATCTGCAATTTGATAATCAGGCATTGTTTCAGAGGGCGTGGCTTTGGCAGGGCAGGTCTCAAGCTTTTGCTTGATGAGGCAAGGGAGCAGGGCGTTACCGTTATCTATGACAACATCGCCCGCGACAACCCCGCGGTGAAGCTGTTCAACGACTGCGGCTTTACAGAGATATGGAGAAACAGCGACTTTATCATGCTAAAAAGAGAGTTGTAGTTCCCGCTTAATCTTCAATCATGTGCGTTTTACGAACACGAATTAAAAGTGATGTAAAAAGTGATGTACGACACATTGAAAGCAAAAGAAAAAAGCCCTAAAATAAGGCTTTTTCGTGGCGGAGCGGGTGGGATTCGAACCCACGTGACGTTTCCGTCAAACTGATTTCGAGTCAGCCCCGTTATGACCACTTCGATACCGCTCCAAGGTTTCAACCTGATAGAGTATAACGCATCGCGCATGAAAAATCAACGTTTTTCTTTGAAGAAGTTTTTTAAAAGATCGGTGCATTCGGTTTCGAGAATTCCCCCATAGGTTTCAACGCTGTGATAAAACCAATGATCGGTGAGATCAATGCGCGAACCACAGCAACCGCAACGCTCGTCGAACGCGCCGAATACGAGCTTCGGCAACCGATAGTGTATTGCGGCTCCGGCGCACATTGCGCAGGGTTCTAAGGTGACGAACAATATGCAGTCCGAAAGCGAGCCGAGCGCCGCTTTGGCCTGCTTCATCGCGAGCATTTCCGCGTGTAAAGTTTCGTCGTTTTCGGCGCGGCAACGGTTATGTGCCGCCGCGATCAGGCGCGAGTTTTTCACGATGACGGCGCCGACCGGCACCTCGTTTTCTAAATACGCCTTTTTCGCCTCGTCGAGGGCGGCTCTCATCCAAAGCTCATCCGGGTTCATTCAATATCACCTCGGTGTCAAAATCGGGATAGCACACGCGCATCAGCGTAAGCCCGTGAGCGGGAGCGGTTGCGCCGGCAAACGCCCTGTCGGGGGTTTCAAGCGCCGCCTGCATAGCTTCGATGGGCAATCTGCCGCTACCGATATCGAGCATAGTGCCGACTAAAATCCGAACCATGTTGTACAAAAAGCCGTTCCCCTCCACGTCGTAACTCAGCAAATTGCCTTTGCGCGACCATTGCGAACGAAAGATGGTGCGAACGGTATTGTCAACGCTCGTATTTGCCGACATAAAACCTCTGAAATCGTGTTCGCCTGTGCAGAGCGAGGCGGCGCGTTGCAGGCTGTCAAAGTCGAGCGGGCGGTGAACGTGCAGACAGGTATCCTTTAAAAACACATCGGCGTGCTTTCCGGTCTGAATATTGTATTGATAATGCTTGCGCTTTGCATTAAAGCGGGAATGAAAGTCGATATCGGTCTCCTCAGAATGAAGCACCCGAATGTCGGACGGAAGCAGCATATTCATGGCGATGGCAAACTTATCCGCCGGCATCTTTGCTTCAACGTCGAAGTGCGCCACCTGTGCGCGGGCGTGAACTCCGCTGTCGGTACGGCCCGAACCGTGGATTCTAACGTCCTCGTTGGTGATCCTTTTCAGCGCGGCTTCCAAAGCCTCCTGAATCGAGTGCCCGTTGGGCTGAATCTGCCAGCCCACATAGTTGGTTCCGAGATATTGAATTATACAGCGAATGCGTCTCATGATTACCAGGGCAGGATAAAGAGGTTTTGAACCAGAATTACGAGGGCTATGAGCAAGGCAACAAACAGCGCGGCGATAAGATCGTTTATGCCGAAGCTCATGCTGTGCATCCGCGTCCTTCCATCGCCGCCGTGATAACAGCGCGATTCCATAGCCATTGCCAGCTCGTCGGCGCGGCGGAATGCGGATACGAAAAGCGGAATCAAAAGAGGGATCATATTCTTCGCCCTTTTTATCAGATTCCCCGATTCAAAGTCGGCTCCGCGAGCCATCTGTGCCTTCTTGATCTTATCGGCCTCCTCCATAAGGGTGGGGATGAAGCGCAGGGCAATAGTCATCATCATTGCCAGCTCGTGCGAGGGGAAGCGCAGAACTTTCAGCGGCGCTAAGAGGCGCTCAAGCCCGTCGGTGAGGGAGATGGGGGAGGTGGTGAGCGTCATAAGCGAGGTTCCGGTAACGAGAAAGACGAGCCGGAACGTGATAAAGACCGACTGCCGGATTCCGTTGATAGAAACATAGCGGAGCAGGAAAACGTCCCATATCGGCTCGCCCTTGGTGAAAAACAGATTCAGGATGAACATGAAGATTATCAGCCAGCGCAGGGGACGAATAGATTTCCACATATAGGAGACCCGAATCCGTGAAAGAAGCAGTACGATTATGACGAAGGCGAGCGGAATTAAAAAGGTAAAGACGCTGTTCACCAAAAAGACCATGACGATATAGGCGATCATGAGAACTATCTTGGTTCGCGGGTCAAGCTTGTGTATGCAGGACTCGCCCGGGATGAATTGGCCGAGAGTTAAATCACGCATGGGCGCTCAACCTCCCTTTAAGCCAGCTTAGCATATCGACGGTTGTGCAAATGGAGGACGGAACCTCAATCCCGCGTTTTCTCAGCTCGCCTGCAAGGATAGCCGCCTGTGGCAAGGAAAGCCCCATATCCGCGAGCCTGTCGCTGTCGGAGAAAACTTCGGCGGGCGTGCCGAGAGCCGCCATAACGCCGCGGTGAAGCACCATAATCCTGTCGGCATGCCTGGATACATCGTCCATGGAATGCGAAACCATAATTATTGCACAGCCCGTATCCTTGCGAAGCGTTTCGAGCATAGTCAAAATTTCCTTACGCCCGCGGGGGTCGAGTCCCGCCATAGGCTCGTCCAGCACGAGATATTTGGGACGCATAGCAATGATGCCCGCCAGCGCGGCTCTGCGCTTTTCGCCGCCGGACAATTCAAACGGGGATTTTTGAGCAAACTTCTCCTGCGGCAGTCCCACAAGCTCCAAAGCTTCCCTAACGCGGGAGTCCACCTCGGTTTCATCGAGCTTTAAATTCTTTGGGCCGAAGGCTACGTCGGCATAGACCGTTTCCTCAAAAAGCTGATACTCAGGGTATTGAAACACCATGCCGACAAGACTGCGCGCAGAAAGCCTCGTTTTCTTATCGTTCAGGGAAAGCCCGTCGACCGTAACGCTTCCGCTGCTTGGAAGCAACAGCCCGTTCAGGTGCTGAACAAAGGTGGTTTTTCCACTTCCGGTATGCCCGATGATTCCGAGAAATTCGCCGTCGTTAATCGTCAGCTCGATATCCTTAATCGCGGAATAGGGCAGAGCGCCGCCCTCCGCCGTATATTCATGTGAAAGCTTAGTTACAACAATGGGCATAGTGCCTCCGCAAGCGTTTCGGTATTCAAAATTGAGTCGTCAAGCTCAAGGCCGAAGCGCTTCAGCTCCTCGCGCATGGCGACCGCCTCCGGCACATCGAGCCCCAGCATATGCAGTTGGTCGACTTCGGAAAAGACCTCCCTCGGCGTGCCGACTTTGGCAATGGAGCCGCCGCTCATAACGACGATGCGATCGCAATCGGTAACTTCCTCCATATATTGAGTAATCATCACGACGGTGATGCCCTTTTCGCGGTTGATCCTCCTTACCGTGTTCAAAAGCTCGGCGCGGCCCTTGGGATCGAGCATCGAGGTCGCCTCGTCAAGCACGAGAACCTTGGGCGACATAGCAAGCATTCCGGCGATTGCAACCCGCTGTTTTTGGCCGCCGGATAGATGGTGGACAGCAGATTTCGAATATTCGGCCATGCCTGCCTCGTTTAAGGCGTGGTCGACGCGCTCTCGAATCTGGCGGGGTTCAATTCCGAGATTCTCCGGCCCAAAAGCAACGTCCTCCTCGACGACGGTGGTGACAAGCTGATTGTCGGGGTTTTGAAAAACCATGCCGACCCGCTGACGGATGGGAAGAACGTTCTTTTCATCCTTGGTATCCATGCCGTCAACCAGCACGGTTCCGGAGGACGGAAGCAGGAGCGCGTTAAGATGCTTGGAGAGGGTGCTTTTGCCGCTTCCGTTATGGCCGACAACAGCTATAACCTCGCCGTCGTTAATCGTCAGGTTAATGTCACAGAGCGCCTCTGAAGCCATGCTCTCATATTGATAATGCACATTCGTTAACTCGATCATATTGCTCCTCTCAAAATGCAACAAGTTATTATATCTTAGAACTAAACTCTTTTCAAGCATTTTCAAGCCGTTACAAATATGTTACAATCGGCTTGGAGGTGGAAATATGAAAACCCTGCTGAAAAATGTCAACACGGTCATAACCTGCGATGACTTAGACCGAACCTATTACAACGTCGATATTTGGCTGGAGGATGAGCGAATAAGTCATATCGGCAAGCTGGAGCAAAAGCCCGACGTTGAGTATGACTGCTCGGATATGGTGATGTATCCGGGGCTTATCAATACGCATCATCATCTGTATCAGTATTTCACACGAAACTTAAAGAGCGTTCAAGGGCTGGAGCTTTTCGACTGGTTGAAAGCCCTGTATGAGATCTGGAAGAACTTGAACGACGATACCGTTTACTATTCGTCGCTCGCGGGGATGGC
Organism: Clostridia bacterium; assembly: GCA_030527115.1. Taxonomy (GTDB): domain Bacteria; phylum Bacillota; class Clostridia; order Christensenellales; family CAG-138; genus JAQUTY01. The sequence goes on along the minus strand of JAUNBM010000018.1, from coordinate 15,702 downwards.
GGAGCTTATGCGCTACGGCTGTACCACCGTTATGGATCATCACTATGTTTTCCCAAAGGGCGCAAAGGATTTGCTCGCGGCGCAGTTTGAGGCGGCGGAGGCGCTGGGGGTGCGGATGCACGCTTGCCGGGGAAGCATGGATCTGTCGAAGAAGGACGGGGGACTTCCGCCGGACTCGGTGGTGCAAAGCGTCGACGAAATCATGCGGGATTCGGAGGACGCAATAGCCAAATACCACGACCCTAAGCCCTTTTCCAAGCGGCAGATTTTACTCGCGCCCTGTTCGCCCTTTTCGGTATCCGCCGGCCTTCTCAAGGAGAGCGCGAAGCTTGCGCGAAAGCATGGAGTAAGGCTTCATACCCACCTTTGCGAAACGAAGGATGAGGAGGAATATACGCTCAACAGGTTTGGACTCAGGCCGCTCGACTATATGGAAACGCTCGGCTGGATTGGAAGCGACGTTTTTTATGCGCACGGAATCCATTTCAACGACGCGGAACTGCTGCGGCTTCAAAAAACTCAAACCGGAGTATGCCATTGCCCCTGCTCCAATATGAAGCTGAGCAGCGGCGTTGCGCGGATACCTGAGATGCTCAAACTCGGCGTGCCCGTTGGCTTGGGCGTTGACGGCTCGGCGAGCAACGACGGAAGCAGTATGATGGAGGAGATGCGCGTTTGTTATCTTCTGCACAGGCTTATCTCGAACGATAAGGCGCCGGACGGCTATTCGATCCTCAAGATGGCAACTCGCGGGAGCGCAAAGCTCTTAGGGAGAGACGAGCTGGGACAGATTGCCGAAGGCTGTGCCGCCGACCTGTTTATGATAAAGCGAAGCCGGATGGAACTGCTCTGCGCCGACGAGGATTTAATGAATCTGTTTGGCACAGTCGGATATAAGCGCCCCTGCGACTATGTGTTTGTAAACGGAAAATGCACCGTACAAGGCGGCGTAATTTCCGGTCTCGACGAGGCGAGGATATATAGTGAAGCAAATGCCGAAATTAGACGCTTGCTTGGTTGAGCAAAGTTCAAAAAATGTGACCGTTTCATGAACCAACCACAATATATTGTGGTTGGTTCATAATTTAGACACAACTTATTGTGGATAAGTGCAAGTCAATTATGAACAAGGATTAAACAATTTTCATAGTTATTCGCACCATGCAGTTTCAATGCAGAGCGGCGGGAAAATTATTCAGCATAAACGTTTTGGACAGTTGCCTTTAAAACAGGCGCTCATCTCAAAAAAAGGGTTTGTCCACCGTTTTTATACAGCGCATAAACGACAAAGTCACAACATATTGTATTCAAAATTAACTGTTGACACAAGATGTTGGTGCTTGTATACTGACTTTGCTAAAAGAAACTTGGAGGGAGACCGATATGTTAAAAGAAATCAGAAAACGCGACGGACGAATCGAAGCCTTTGACAGGGAGAAGATTCGCGTTGCGATTTGGAAGGCGGCACAGGCCGTGAACGGAACCAACGAAGCGATTGCCGATTCGCTCACCGACGAGGTGGTGCGCATCGCCAACGAGCGCTTTACGGAAACCATTCCCGACATCGAATCCATTCAGGATATCGTTGAGAAGGTGTTGATCGAGGCCGGGCACGCCAGAACCGCGAAGGCGTACATACTCTATCGCGAAAAGCGTCGCGGAACCCGCGAGATCAATGCGCTTATTGGCGCAACGATCGATATGTTCGGCGATTACCTCAAGGATAAGGACTGGGGCATCAAGGAAAACGCGAATATGCAAAAGAGCGTCAACGGACTCAACAACTATGTCCGCGAGGCCTTTACCAAGAAGTATTGGCTCTACGAGATCTATCCCGAGGACGTTCGCAAGGCGCACGAGAGCGGCGACGCCCATATTCACGATCTGGGCTTCTTCGGCCCGTATTGCGCGGGCTGGGATCTCCGCCAGCTATTGATGGAAGGCTTCGGCGGGGTCGAGGGCAAGGTTGAATCCAAACCTGCCAAGCACCTTCGCTCCTTCTTAGGCCAGGTTGTCAATTCCACCTTCACAACGCAGGGCGAAACCGCCGGCGCGCAGGCCTGGTCGAGCTTCGATACCTATTGCGCTCCGTTCATCTATTACGATAACATGAGCTACGAGCAGGTCAAGCAGTGCATACAGGAGTTTGTGTTCAATATCAACGTTCCGACCCGCGTCGGTTTCCAATGCCCGTTCTCCAATATCACGCTGGACGTTAAGGTTCCGCGCACCTTGAAGGATGAACCCGCGGTTGTCGGTGGCAAGTATATGGACAAAACCTATGGCGAGTTCCAAAAGGAGATGGACATATTCAACCGCGCCTTCTGCGCAGTCATGCTTCAGGGCGACGCCAAGGGCAGGGTGTTCACCTTCCCGATTCCGACAATCAATATCACCAAGGACTTCGATTGGGACAGCCCGGTTGCCGATGATATCATGAAGATCACCTGCAAATACGGAATCCCCTATTTCGCGAACTATATCAATTCCGACCTCAGCCCCGAGGATGCGGTATCCATGTGTTGCAGGCTCCGTCTCGATACCCGCGAGCTTCGCAAGCGCGGCGGCGGTCTGTTCGGCTCCAACCCGATGACCGGCTCAATCGGAGTTTATACCATAAATCTTCCGCGAATCGGCTATCTTGCGAGGAGCAAGGAGGAGTTCTATTCAAAGCTCCGCCATATAGCAACCTTAGGCAAGGTGTCCCTGGAGATAAAGCGCAAGATAATCGAGCGGCAGACCGATGAAGGCTTGTATCCCTATTCGCAGTTCTACCTCCGCAACATAAAGGAAAGAACGGGCGAATACTGGACTAACCATTTCAACACCATAGGTCTCGTTGGAATGAACGAATGCTGTCTCAACTTCATCGGCAAGGATATAGGCAGTAAGGAAGGTTTGGAGTTTTCGCTTGAAGTTATGAATTATCTCCGCGACCTCATGATAGAGTTTCAGGAGGAGACGGGGCATAGCTACAACCTGGAGGCGACTCCCGCCGAGGGCACGAGCTACCGTTTGGCGCGGCTCGACGCACAGCGCTTCCCGGGGATAATCCAGTCCGGTGTAAAGGAGCCCCAGTATACCAACAGCTCCCAGCTTCCGGTAACCTACACCGAGGACATCTTCGAGTGCATGGATTTGCAGGACGAACTGCAATCGCTCTATACGGGCGGAACGGTACAGCATCTCTATATCGGGGAGCGGCTGGAGGATATTGAGACCTGCAAGCAACTTATACGCACGATTTTCTCGAAGTATAAGATGCCCTATATCTCGATAACGCCCACGTTCTCAATCTGTCACGATCACGGCTATATAACCGGCGAGCAGTTCACCTGTCCGGAATGCGGCAGACAAACCGAGGTGTGGAGCAGGGTTGTGGGCTATTTAAGGCCGGTTCAAAACTACAACCCCGGCAAAAAAGAGGAGTATATGCTCCGCAAGAAATTCGTTGTCTAAAATTCGACGGCTGGGGCGGGCGTTCTGCCCGTCCCGCCTTTGGGAGATAAACAGCTATGCTGATTGCCGGTTTTCAAAAACTGAGTATGGTCGATTACCCGCACAAGCCCTGTGCGGTGATTTTTACGCCCTATTGCAACTTCAATTGCACCTACTGCCATAACGAGCATATCCTGGGCAAGGACGCTCCGCTCATGAGCGAGGACTATGTTTTGGACTATCTGAAAAAGCGCAGGGATATGCTCGAAGCCGTCGTCGTGTCCGGCGGCGAGCCAACCCTTCAGCAAAACCTTTCGGCTTTCATTGAAACATTAAAATCGCTCGGCTATCTGGTTAAGCTGGACACCAACGGAACCAAGCCCGAAGTTTTAAAACAGCTCATCTGCGACAAGCTCATCGACTATGTTGCCATGGATATAAAGGCGCCTGAGTGCAAATATGACGCCGTTACGCAAAGCCGCTGTGATCTTCAAGCGGTAAAGCGCAGTATCTTCTATCTCAAAAACTATGGACTGCCCCACGAATTCCGCACCACCTTTGCGCCGGAACTGACCCGCGAGGATATTTTGGAAGCCGTTGATTTGATTGACGGGGCTGAAAAATTCTATCTCCAACAGTACCGCGCCAGAAAGGACGGCGACCCAAATCCGCACCCGTCCTCCTATGTTTTAGAAACGGCGGAGGCAATCAGGGCAAAAATCGGAGTTTGCGAGGTCAGGGGCTTATAGCAAAGCCCGCTCATGCAAATTGGGATATTGCGGACTAACCGCTTCTCCGCTGGCAATCGCCAGCTCTTCGCCGTCGTCGAAGCGAACGCAAAGACGGCATCTTTCATCTATTCGCAAAACGATTCCCTCCCTGTTATCGACGCTGACGCGGCAACCCTTTAAAATCGAACGCTCTGCATACTCCAAAATAAAGGCGCGCTCGTCCCACCCTTGATAAAGCTCATAAAAATTGTCCAGAACGCTCCGGATTATCGGCTCATACGCCTCCTTTGCCGGACGCATATCCTCAAAAAGCGCAGTTGCGACGCTTTTAATCTCCGGTGGAAAGCCCTCAGGCGGCGCGCAAAGGTTGAGCCCGATTCCGACAACCACATATTCGGGACGGCGGCCATCGGCGCTCGCGCTTTCGGTGAGGATGCCGCATACCTTCTTGCCGCCGATAAAAATATCGTTTACCCATTTTATCCCAACGGGCGTTTTGGAATAGGGTTCTATTGCGCGGGCAACGGCTACCGCCGCAAGGCAGGTGAGCCGGGAAGCGTCCTGCATACTAAAGTTGGGACGAAGCAGGATGCTCATATATATGCCGAGCCCGCCGCTCGAAAAGAAACTGCGCCCGTTGCGCCCCCGTCCCGCGCTCTGTTCGCGGGCGACAACCACCTTGCCCTCCAAAGCTCCGTTTTGCGCGAGCTTCTTTAAATAGGTGTTGGTCGAGTCTATGGATGAAAGATATTCGATGGCGTATTCAATCATTTTGCAACATAGGCGCTGGTGCAGGCGGCTAAAAGAGCGCCGTAGTTCAGTTTAAACCGCAGGGTATCCCCAACGGCATAGTCCCCGCTTTCGATATTTACCAGCAGATGATCCGAGCTTGCGCCGAGTATCTCTATTCCGCTTTCAACGGGGATAAGCCCGTCGGCGGGAACGTCCTGCCTGCCGACCGCAAGTATGCCTCTAAGCTGTATACCCCTGTCCTCATAGTGGACGGGTTCGCCAAAAGCGTTTCTGTTCGCCCTTCCAAAGGGCTTGCTGGGCTTGCGCATCAGTTCGACAAGCTCAGCTTCGAGCAGGAAGGCGTCGTCGTGCAACCCAGGAAATGTCACGCAGTCCGCGGTGTCCTGCCCGAGCATAATCGCCTCCCCGATTCTGAGATGGTTGATTCCGGCGGGCATCCTGCCCTTCAGCATCAGCGAAACGGAGGAGGAGTTGCCGCCCGAAACTAGCGGAATCGGGCTTTTAAGCTCAACTCTCAGCCGGTTCGCGATAGCTACAAGTTCGGCAAGATTGCGCTCATCGGGGAGGATTGCGCCGTAACAGGTGAGATTTGTTCCGATTCCGTAAAGCTCCAAATGGGAGGCTTTACTGATTTGCTCAGCGTTTTTTAAAATTTTGTCGCGTTCAGTATAGTAGATGCCTTCGCGGAGGTCGCCCAAGTCTATCATCAGAACGATTTTATGCCGTCGGTTCAGCCTTTGCGCCGCAGAGTTGAGCGCGGCGATAACAGATAATTCGCTTTGCAAACTTATATCCGAATGCTCAACGACCGCTTCCGCCTCATGCGGCGATGCGATTCTCAAAAGCATCTTTGGCTTCGCGGTTCTAATCTTCATCAGGTTTTCAATTCGGGAATCGGCAAAGCCGTCGATCTCGCTTTCTTCTATCAGCTCTACAACCTTAGGATGAGCGCAAACGACCTTAGTTACGGCAAAGCAACTCACATTCCATTGGCGGCACCATTTCGCCACCGTGTCAATATTGTGTTTCAATTTACTTTCATCAATGAGCAGGCGGGGATACTTCATAGTCCGAGACTCCCAAGCAAGAGTTTTTCAGCGTCCTTTTTAAAGCTGAGCGACAATACGCCAAGCGACGCCATGATGTAGTCGTTGTCAAACAGCAGGTTCAGCTCCCCTTTTTTGGGAAAGAGCATCATGCGGTTTTCATTGCAGTCGGCAATTTTTCGCAGGATTTCGGCGCGGTTCGGAAGCCGGGTCAGCGCGCCGCCGGTGCCCACCAGATGCTTTATCATGGTTAAATCCTTGCCCTCGGCAATTGTGCGGCGACCCTGCGGAGTATAGAGATGCCTGAGCTGTCCGGCGTGCCGGCGAACGGCGGTGATTCCCGCCTCCAGGCAGAGCCGTTCAGCTGTTTTAATCTCGTCCGGCAGTAAAGGAATGGCGGGCGGGGTTTTGTATTCAAAGCCAATTTCGCGGGAAAGCTTATCGCGCCCTATGAGTTCGGCAAGGTTGTCGGCGTTGACAAACAACCCCAAATCCCCCTCAACGGTACGCTTTGCCACAGGTTCGGGCGAGGTTTGCATCTGCGCGATTTCAGGCGAGCCTTCGCTCACGCTGTGTGCATCGGTGGTCGCGCCGCCTATATCCAGCACCAAGAGATCGCCAAGCAGGGAATAAAGCAGTTCAGCCGCCATCATCACGCTGCCCGGAGTAGGCAAAATCCTGCCGTCGACCAGTTCGCGAATCTGCTCCATGCCCGGCGCTTTAACTATATGTTGCTCAAACATCTCGTGAATCCGCTTGCGAACGGGCTCAATGTTCAGAACGTCCAATTTGGGATAGACGTTATCGGTTATCGAGAGCGGGATGGAGCTTTTCTCGCAGATTTCCTTGACGGCCGAGTGGTTTTGAATATTGCCGCAGTAGATAATCGGAATCTTGACGCCTGCGTCCGCAATTGCCCGAACGTTGAAAAGGGCGGTCTCGCGCTCGCCATAGTCGGTGCCGCCCGCTATCAAAAGAAGATTCGGATGAAGCGCGGTCAAGTCCGCCAAGTCAAACTCGGTAAGCTTGCCCGAAGTAGAATTAACGACTATCGCGCCCGCGCCCAAAGCCGCAGTTTTGGCGGCGCGAACCGTCATATCGTTCACAAGCCCGTGGACGCTCATCCTAAGCCCGCCTGCGGCGGAGCCGGTCGCCAGCATCGTCGAATACTCCAGGGCGGGGGCGTTTAGTTTGAGTTTCAAATTATCAAGGGCATTATTAAGCCCGATTCTAACGTCCCCGTCCAAAACGGTGGTCGGAGCCTGCCCCTGGCCCAAAAAGCGGGGCGAATTGGTGCCTAAGCCGCAAAAGGCGTTAAGCACGGTGGTTGTAGAGCCTATTTCCGCTACTAAAGCGTCAATCTTCAAGCGAAGCGCCCTCCCGCTTAAGCCGTTCCTTTACCAGGAAGGTTGCCACATGATTTCCGTGCGTGCCGCGCCCAAAGCCCGCGTCCGCTCCGGCGTTTCTTGCGCCCTCGTCGGTAACCTGAGTTCCGCCCGCGCCAAACATCAGCTTGTCGCGAACGCCCATCTCCCTTGCAATCCTGTCCACGAGCGCAATATTCTTATAGTGAATATCGTCATGGGAGATAATCGCGGAGGCGAGCATGGCGTCGGCGTTCAGCTCAATAGCGGCGTTCACCAGCTTTTCAGGAGGAACGGAGGTGCCGAGATAATGCACGGCGATGCCGTATTTCTCTATGCCACCGTGCTTTATGTCGATGATTTCGCGAAGTCCCACCGAATGCTCGTCCTGGCCGATCGTTCCGGCGACTACTGTCATGGGCTTGCGCTCGATCTCGGCGCGGATCGCATCGTCGGAAAGAACGTCGGGTTCGGTCGGCAAAACGAGCGAATCCATGTCGATAGAGAAGTCTACCTTGCCCTTCATCTCTATCCGCGTGCCCTCGGCGCGTTGCATAACCTCGCGGTTAATAACCTCGCAATCCATCAGGTTCATCCTTCTTCCAACCTCCAAAGCGGCGGCTTCGGCATGGCGCATATCGGTGGGGAAGAACATGGTGAGAAGAACCGTTCCGTCGGCAAGCCACTCCATTTCGGGACGGAGCTTTTTCGCGTTCGGGCCGGCAAAGTCATCAACTTCCTCCATGCGAAGGTAGACGTTGTCGGTATCGTCCAGCTCGTCGATGTATTGTATCAGCTCAGGCTTTTCAAAGGTACAGCCACCGATAAGGGAAGCGGGGTCGTTTTGCTTGGACTTATCATACTGCGCGACGTTGTTATACCCAAAATGAGCGGTTACGGGCGCCATATAGTCCTTTTCGCGCCTGATCACCGTGCCCGCGCCGATGCCGCCGTCCGCCTTTCTAACGATTCCGTCCCCATTACGCTCCGGGAACATTCCGGAATCTACAAAGAAGCCCTCCTCAACCGAGGCAAAGTAGCCGCCCAGCTCCAGCATATTCTCCAAAAACAGCACGGCGCGTTCCTTTAGCTCGCGGGCTTTCTCCCGCAGATAGCCACTATCTTTCAGCTCGACCATCTCCATAAGCCCGTCAAGGCCGACAAGGGTCTGCTTGGCGGTATCGCAGGCTTCGATATTATAGATGTGCCAGGGGACATTTCTGCCCTCATCGGGCGTTATCGTCGATTGAATATCCGCGCTCGTAAGCTTGGATATCAGCATATTCAAAACGTGGGTTACCGTAGCTTCACGGGTTGAGGCTTGAATATATTTCGTGTTCATTTGAGCGCGCATACGATATTCCGAAAAGAGATCGCGAAGCGCGACAGCATAGGGCAGATCCATGTGAACGCAGGGGGCGGGGGTAGCGGTCGGGGGGACGGTGGAGAGGCAAATGTTTTCCTTCTTCATGCCTGATTTACAGGATATCATCGCGTTGATAGCGTGCTGAACCATAAGCTCCGGCATTACCTTCCACGCATCGCGGGCGGTCGCGTTGGCGTTATGCGCACCGTCGATTTGCGCCATGTCAGCCCATGCCATGATGCGCTTGGACTCGCAGGCGTCAACAAAGGAGCGCACCATATTGATGTTGCGATAAATAACGTTATACTGAGGGTCTTGATGCGCGCCGTTGACTCCCTCCTCGGCAAACATTACCGCGATATCGGGGCCGGCAACGCCGCTGACATAGGAGTGGTAGTTTATGGGCCGCCCAACCTCGTCCTCTATCATATCGAGCGCCTTGCGCTGGGCGCGAACCTGCTTTCTGGTAACCGGAACGCCGCCGATTCCCTGCGGCGAGCCCTCGATCAAGCCGTCATAGTGCGACTGTCCGGCGGTTCGAATAACCATGATATGATCGGCTCCGTGATGCGCCGCCATGCGCATACGGCGGATATCATCCTCGAAGCGCCCGGACGCTATCTCGGTGGTTATCACGGGCAGGGGCTGGGGGTCTATTCCGTCAAAATAATGTGCCGGCGGCAGTCCAACGCTGTCCTTTAGGGGCTTTGAGCAGTCATGATAGACAAAGGGCCCCATTTTCAGTCCCTTAACCGGCTCGCGCCACGTCCAGCCGCGACGGCGGGGACGGTAATGCTCCAAATCCTGCAAAATGGCTTTTACGTCGATGCGCGCATCCTTGTCCAGTTCGTACATCAGGCTTCACCTCCCAAAAAGAGTTGTTCTGCGGTTTGCCAGTCGTTTAGCTCAAGAAGCATCAATCCGGCGTCGCGTACATTTTGCCCCTTTTGGCGGGCATAGCGGTATACGACGTTTCCCGCGCCATGCCCCAAAAGATTGTGTTCGAGACAGCCGTTTACAAGCGCCTTAGCCTCAAGGGACGAGAAGCCCATCCTAAGCAGCACCGACCTTTCGATGGCGGGCGAGGTATTCTCATAACCGAGCTGGAGCAGGGGGTCTACAAGCTTTTCGGTCAGCTCCCAGAATCTTTGCTTTAGTTCTTCGTCGGAGAGCGACTTTAAGCGCTCCCTGCGCGTTTCAAAATCATCCGTTCGCTTCATGGATAATCTCCTTTACTGTTGTTGGATAGGTTTTGGTCTCCTCGGCAAGGAAGAGGATATCTTCCTCAGTCGGCGTATGCAAAACGCCCTTGATGGCGTTGCGTATCAGCGAGGCGCGTAAGTGCCGCATATCCTCATGCCTTGCACGGATAAGGGACGGGTGACTGGGGAGGACGATGCTCCTGCCGGGAATCTCCGTGGCAGGGTCGCCAAATTTAAGCTCGATGCCGTTGTTTCGCGCAAACGAGAGCTGTGCGTTGAGATGCTTGCCCGCTCCGGTGTATTCGGTCTCCTGCACGACGATGCATTGCTCACGATCCATCGACTGTGCAAGCGAGAAGGCGGCGGCAAGCGAGGTATTGCCCGCCGGGCCCTTTTCCATGCCTTCGAGAGAAGCAAGCGCTTCCGTGATATAGAAAACCTCGCCCTGATTGACCGTCACATAGTCGTCCATATAGCGGAGCGGTCTGGCGGCGCTTCGGGGAACGTCGCTCCTGTCCGGATTGCTCGCAAAGGGCATTCCGAAGCCGGTATGTCCGGTGGTAAAGGATTTGAGGTTGAACTGCGTGTCGGAAGCCATGTGCAGGCCGCGGAGGTTGACCGAAGCCGCTATAACCTTAGCCCCGCAGCCCGCCTTTAAAAGCCCGCGTGCCGTTCCGGTGAGATTTCCGCCTCCGGCGTTGGTGCAAACTATCGCGTCGGGCTCGCGGCCGATTTTGTCCCTGAACTGTCCGGCAAGCTCAAAGCCGAGCGTTTCCACTCCGGCAATAGCAAAGGGAGTATAGAGCGAGGCGTTGAAATAGCCTGTGTCCTCCAGCATTCTGAGGAAAACATAGAACAGTTCCGGGCCAACGGTGAGCTGAACGACCTCCGCGCCCAGGGCTTCGCACTTTCGAGCCTTTTCAACAATCTCCGGTTGGCCAACGCCCCTGCTGTCGAAGCATTCCTGAATGACGATGCAAGAGAGCCCCGCCTTTGCGGCGCAGGCGGCGACCGCCGCCCCGTAATTTCCGCTTGTTGCGGCTATAACGCCCTTGTAGCCCATGCGTTTGGCGTGATAAACGCTGGTAGCCGCCCGTCTGACCTTAAAACTGCCCGACGGATTCGCGGCCTCGTCCTTTAAAAAGATTCTCGCGCCTTTTCCGTCGGGAGCGCACCTTCGGGCGAGGGCGGTGATATTTTTAAGCTCTATCAGCGGGGTGTTCCCGATTGCAAAATCCGCTTGAATCGCTCTGGACATATCCACAGTATACCCGGCGGCGCGCATCATCGCCTCATAGTCGAACCCAATCGAGCCGCTTTCAAAGGCGTCGTAGTCCATGCCGACGGCGGCCTTCATAATCTCATTCTTTCGCGCCATAACGGCGGAATAGCTCTTATCAATCATCGCTTTCGCCTCCAAATACCAAGGAGCGCACCTGCTCGTCGATTGTCAAAAGTTCGGGGATATAATCGCCGAAGGAATGGCTGTAACTGGGGTTAACGGCGCAAAGCCTGCCCGTTTCAAGCCTGCCCGTTCGCGTCTCGATGCAAACGAGGTCGCCAATTTCTGCCTGCTCGTCGGCAAGCCGCCCCTTCACCCACATTTCGAGCGGAACGATGCGGGTATCCTCCGGGATATTCGCCGCCCGCTCCTCGGGACGAAGAACTACAACATGGATCTGAACCCAATCTCCCTTCCTTGCCATGCTCTACCTCTCGATAAGCTCGCTCATGTCGCCCATAATCGCACGCGGAACGGGAAGATCGAGCATGGTTTTAAGCCCCGGTTTGGCATTGATAAGATGCGGAATCATATTCACGCACATGGCGATAGTTCCTATCCCGCCGTCGACTTCCGGTTTAATCTGCATATTTACCGGCGGAGTTCCCAAAATCTCGATATAGTCGCCCGTGTAAGTGCCCTCCGCTTCAGGCTCTATCTGCTGAGGATGAATCATATCTATCTTCAGCTCGCCGTCAATATAGCCCTGGCCGGTCATATTAACTCCCGCTACATTGCCGGCCTTTGCAAAGCCGTGCGGAGCGATACGGTCGATCTTTGTAACTATGGGCTTCATCTGCTGTTGGAAATCGTCGAGCTTCCAACCGAGCGCGTCGGCAATCATGGAAACGGATTCCATAAAGCCCACATGGCCCGCAAGCGTGCCGTTCTGACAGCCCTTTTCAAAGGCTTCCACGGTGAGCCCAACGCCCTGTTCCTCCATGACGGCGGGGCCGAAGGGGGAGAGGGAGTTAACTCTTTTGCACATAACATGCTCCACGTCGGTCATACAGCCCGTCAGACAGATGGCCAGAAGATCCATCATCAAGCCCGGATTGATTCCCGTTCCGAGAACGGAAACCCCGTTTTCTTTCGCAATCCGGTCGAGTTCCTCTGCAAGCTCAGGCGACTGAGCTTTGGGATAGCTCATCTCCTCGGCGGTGCAGATAACGTTTATCTTTTTTTCCAAGAGGATTTTCAGCTTAGGGAAGGCCTTTGCCGTGAAGGAGTCGGTTGCCAGAATGCAAATATCCGGCTGAATTTGAGTTGCATCGTCGATGTTGTCGCTGATGACGACGTTGGGATGATCGGCGGAATCAACCCCCAACACCTCGAAAATACTGCGCCCTACGCGGTCGGGGTGAAGGTCGCAAACGCCGGTTATAGCTACGCCCCGCTTTTTCAAAAGAACGCGGGCGATACCGCCGCCCATAGCACCGAATCCCCAGATGGCAACTTTTACTGCTCTCATGTTTTACCTCCGAATTATATTCTTTATCAATTATACGTTTTAAAGAGGGCCTCGTCAATCAGAAGTGAATTGAACTCAGGCGAATTTCCAACAAAAGCTTTAAGCTGGTCGCAAGTTGGCGTTCCGTGCCCGCCCGCTTGCGAAACGGAGTAGGAAGCCGTCGCGCAGGCGTGTCGGTTGGCGTTATCCAAAGAAGCGCCCTTTAAAACGGCGCAGATAAAGCCAGCGTTGTATGCGTCGCCCGCGCCAACGGTGTCCGAAACGGGAACGGGAAACGCGGGGGACGAGGCCTGCTTGCCGTCATGGTAGAGCTTTGCGCCCTGCTCGCCGCGTCGGGCTACAACGATTTTGCCCAGGCTTTGGAGCGATAGCGCCGCTTTTTCGGGCTCATGAATGCCGGCGGCGGCGCAGATTTCGTCCTCCGCCGAGCCTAAGATAACGGAGCAATAGGGGAGCGCGCGCTGAAGATTGTCAAAAAACAGCGGGTCGCGGAAGGACTCAATCCTCGCGTTTACGTCGAGCGAAACGGGAATGTTCGCCTCATGGCAACGTTTCATAAGCGAAAGTTGCGTTTCGGCGGCAGGGTTTTCGCGGAGCGTCATGCCCGTAGAATGAAACCAGGATATCTCCCGTTCAATCCCGTCAGGAACAAGTGACGGGGGGATTTGGTGCTGGCTTGCTCCGGTTTTTGGGTAGGCAAAGGTGGTTCGGTCGCCGTTTTCATCGACGATTATGAGGATTAAAACCGTCGAGCAGTCCAAAGAGAGGCGCATAAGGGAAACGTCTACGCCCTCGCGCTCAAGATCGGCTCTTAGCATTCGCCCAAAGGAATCGTCACCTGCTACGCCGAGAAATTTAACGGGAACGCCCTGCCTTGCGATTCCGACCGAGGTGTTGCCAACGCTTCCTCCGCACCCGGCTTTGACGAGGAGCGCGTTCGGATTCACCTCTTCACCGAGCTTTTGCCGCTTTGCCAGTCCGTAAGGAATGATTATATCTGGGCAAACGTCCCCGAAACATAAAACCGGCTTCATAGCCCCAGCTCCCTTGCCGCATTTTGAGCGTTCTGAACAAAGGCTCTGATAAGCTCGCAGTCCTTCCTGCCGTTCCGGCTGGTCTTTGTAAAGGAGTCCACTCCAAAGGGGCGCACCGCCCTGATAGCGTCTGCAACGTTGTCCGCGCCAAGCCCGCCCGCGAGTATCACGCGGCAGTTCGTCCGCTCAAGGCGCGTTACAATCTCGCGGGAAATGCTCCAGTCGTGCGTCACCCCGGCTACGCCGATTCCGTCGATGCCCTCCTTAACCGAGTCCAAAATAAGGTAGTCGCAAAAACGGGCGTAGTATTCGGCCTGCGCTATGGCGGCTTCGGCGGTAACGCCGATCGCCTGCAAAATCTCAACGTCGGGGAAGCGGCTTTTAACGTTTTTTGCAAAGTCCTCGGTGGCGTAAAACTTATTGCCGCACACATGAATGATATCGGGTTTGAGATAAGATATCACCGGATAGATGCTCTCCGCGTCCTCTGCCACGGTCAAGGCGACCTTCTTTGCCCGCTCGCCGATATGCTCAAAAATCTTTCTTCCGCGTTCAAGCGTAATCGCGGCGGGAACCTGGGCGGAACCAACGCCGGCGGTTATGCCGATACGGTCAACGCCGCAATCGAGGCAGAATTGCGCTTCCTCGATGTTTTGAATCGAATAAATCTGTGTAATCATTATGCGTAAGCCCTTTCAACTTCAATTACGGTATAGTAGTTTGAATCAAGCAAAGCTACTGCGGTCGCGATTTTATCCTTTAATTCTTTATCCGAAAGCCTGAATTTATGTGGGGTTACAAGGTCGAATATGAGGTTGGTGTGGGAGGGGCCGGTTACCATCCGAAAATCGTGAATGGAAAGCGCGGGGTCGATATCCCGAACCAAAGCGTCTATCCTGCTTCTAACCCTGTTCGTCTCGCCGTCGTCGGTAACGATGGGATCCATGTGAATGGTCACGGGACAGTTGAACCGCTCCTTTATGTCGCGCTCAATGTTGTCGATAAGGTCGTGCATCTCAAGGATATCCCCGTGGGCGGGCACTTCGGCATGGAGCGAAATCATCAGCCGGTTCGGTCCGTAATCGTGAACGATTAAATCGTGAATCCCAAGCACCTGCTCATGTTCGGTGACGAGCTTTGTCAGTTGCTCGACAAAGTCCTTCTTCGGCGGCTGGCCGAGCAGGGGAGAGATGGTCTCCTTTGCGGAGCGGAAGCCGGAGAACAGGATGAACAGGGAGACAAGAATGCCGCAGTATGCGTCGATGTTCAGTTGGAAAGCCATATTGACTATGCTCGAAGCGAGAACAACAAGCGTTGAAACCATATCGGAGAGGCTGTCAACGGCGGTGGCTCGCATGGACGCAGAGTCGATTCGTTTTCCGATTCTGTAATTGTAGAACCACATATACAGCTTAACCAGCACGGAAGCCGCTAAGATGATGAGTACAAGGGGTTCGGAGGAGACCTGTTCTGGGGCAAAGAGCCTTTCAACGGAGGATTGAAAAAGCTCGAAACCCATTAAAAGGATCAGCAGGGAGACGATAAGACCCGATATGTATTCAAACCTGCCGTGCCCGAAAGGGTGATCCGAATCGGGCTTCTGGCCGGCGAGGGCAAAGCCAAACAGAGTTATTGCCGACGAGCCAGCGTCGGACAGGTTGTTGAAAGCGTCGGCGGTTATGGAGATGGAGGAGCTTATGCTTCCGGCAATCATCTTTGCCGCAAACAAAAGCAGGTTCAAAATAACCCCGAGTATGCCGCACAAAAAACCGTATGCTTTGCGCACCCGGTTATCGTTTGCGCATTCGGACTGTTTTATCAGCCATTTGGCAAGCAAAGTAACCATAAATTCATTTTAGCAGAATAAAGTTGAAATGAAAAGAGGAAAAACTATTCCCAAGCAAGACCCATTGTGGTATACTCCCAACTTTGACAGTTAGAAAAAGACAAAGCCCCCGAAAACCCAGGAAACACGCGGGTTTTGCGGGGGTTTTCTCGAAGAAAACGGGGTGCAA
>JAUNBM010000062.1 GCA_030527115.1 Clostridia bacterium | reverse complement strand
CCTCTTATATATATTTATACAACTTTATTTTAGCGGCAATTCGTTGAATTGTCAAGCGAAAATGGCGCAAAAGTGAATATTTTTACATTGAAAAGGCGCTTTTTTCTCCACAATTGCCGCCTGCCCGGCAAAAAGGCTTCAGCCGCCTCCATATCCCCGCCACAGATGGGACTTAAAGGGGCTTGGGGATGAAAAAACGGAACCGCAGAGACTGCGATTCCGCTATGCTTTAAACCTGTCGTTTAATTATTTAACGGCGTCTTTAAGAGCCTTGCCCGCCTTGAATACGGGGGTCTTGGAAGCGGGAATGTCGATCTCCTCGCCGGTGGCGGGATTGTGGCCCTTGCGAGCGGGACGGCTCTTTATCTCAAAGGTTCCAAAGCCGATCAGGGTAACCTTCTCCTCCGCTTTGAGAGCGCTCTCAACGGTTTGCAGCACTGCCTCAACCGCTTTCTTCGACTCGTCCTTGCTAAGTCCCGACTTCGCCGCGACTGCCGCGATCAAATCTGTTCTATTCATCTCTATTTCCTCCATTTATTTAATAGCTTTTAGCCTTGCCTATTGTAACAGCAACGCCTTGATAATTCAAGCCCTAATTTTTGATTTTATGGCTGTTTTTCGGCGTTTTTAGCCCTGTTCCAGTATTCATCCTGTCTTATCAGGGGCAATTCTTCGATTTTTAGTCCGTCCGACGCCGCAAGCCGCTCCATCAGCTCATAGCGGCGGATGAACTTTTCACAGGAGCTGTGGACTAAATCCTCGCTGTCCAGCCCCATAAGGCGCGCTATATTTATCAGCGCGAAGAAAACGTCGCCCAGCTCGTCCTCGACCCCCTTGCCCGTTTCCATCGCTTCCCGCAACTCCCCAACCTCCTCGGGGAGCTTGAAAAACGCCTCCTCTGCGTCCTTCCAGTCGAAGCCCGCCTTTGCGGCGCGCTTTTGCACCTTTGCCGCCCGTATCAGCGCAGGAAAGCTCTTGGGCACGCTTCTAAGCTCCGCCGCCTTGCCCTCGTAGCGCTTCTCGCTCGCCTTGAGCGCATCCCAGTTTTTCAGCACCTCGGCGGAAGTATGCGCAACCGCGTTTGAAAATATGTGCGGATGGCGGTATATCATCTTTTTAACTATCCCGCTCGAAACGTCGCGCTCGGTAAACCTCAGCTGTTCCGCCGCTATCGTGCAATGAAGCGTCAAAAGCATCAAAACATCGCCCAGCTCCTCCGCCATATGCTCGTCGTTTCCCTCGTCTATGGCTTCGAGAAGCTCATAGCATTCCTCCAGCAAGCCCCTTTTCAGGCTCTCGTGCGTCTGCTCGCGATCCCAGGGACAGCCGTCCCTTGCCCTAAGCCGCGCCATAACGTCCACGAGGTCGTAATATGAAAACCGCTCCTTCTTGGAAAAGTCGAGCGGCGGCACCCGCAAAACTGAGGCAAAATCCAGTCCGCTCCTTCGATCCAGCTCATAGAGCGGCAGGGTCTCGACGATATACTCCCCGTCCTTGTTGAGCCGGGCAAGCTCGACCGGATGCTCGTCCGGATAATACTCCAAAAGCTTGAGCTTGACCTCGCCGCAGGTTAAAGCGTCGTCCAACTCCTGAATATACAGGGGAACCGAGGTATCCATGCGCTCCGGCGTTTCAAGCGCCGAACAGATAAGCCCGCTCTGCATCTTTGGGAAAGCCGCCTTGGCATAGGACACCCCCGACAAAACCCGGAGTTTGAAGCCGCGTTCAAGGCAACGGCGCTCGATAGCGTCCAGCTGGGAAAAGCAACCGTCGCCCATCACCGCATAAACCGCATCCCCGCCGCTTGTAAGCCTGTCGGCTATCGCCTCGTTGAGCGCATCAAAATCGGACGCGCTCTCATACAGCTCGTCCATGGCGAAAAAATCGACGCCGGACTCAAGCGCCGGCTGTGCCGCGGGATGGAGCCGTGTTTGAACGAAAAGAAGCTTCGCCTCCTTTATCGCCAAAAGCGCCTCGGCGGTTATCGTCTTGGGCGTTGAGAGCGGCGCTATCGTAAGGGTTTTCATGCTTCGGGCTTCCTCCTCTTTCTCAGGAACGGCAGATAGCGCAATTCCTCCTGACTGAACATCTTTAGCACATATGCCATCGCAAAATAAACTCCGACCCCTAAAACGACGCAAACCAGCGTTACGAGCGTTCCGGGCCGCATAGCGTATAAAACGTCATAGGCGAAGTATACGAACGCGCCCATAACCAGCGAGGCGATGAGCGGTTTGAAAAACACCTGCCAAAGCGGGAGCTTCATTTTCGTGTATTTTATCAAAAAGGCAACGTCGAGCAAGCCCGCTATTCCATAGCAGGCGATATTCGACCACGACGCCGCCACGATATTTACGCTCTCCACGGGGAGCAAAAAGAGGTTTACCAAAACCTTGGCGAGCGCGCCTATAAGCAGGCAGTACACCGGAATCCTCTGCTTGCCTATCCCCTGCAAAGCACCCGTTGCGGTTTGGACTATCGAGATGAAGATGACCGAGAACGAGGCGACCTTGAAGATATCCGCCACGATCAGAAGGGTCTCGTCCGCGACATTGCGAAACAGCATCCTGACTATCGGCTCGCCCAGCACGAAAAGCCCTATGGCGCAGGGCAACCCGATTACCAGCGAGAGCTTCACTCCCATGCGCGACGCGCTCTGCACCACCCCGTCGTCCCCCTTCGCACGAGCCGCCGAAATCGCCGGCACAAGGCTCATCGCCAGCGCGGTCGTAACGGAGGCGGGCAGGTTGATTATCGAGCGCACATAGGTGCTCAGGGCGACGTAAGCCGGTTCAATCTCAACCCCGCGCATGATGGAGTATATCATGCTTACGTCGATTATGCTCGCAATCGGGAGGATGGACGCGCCGAGCGTTATCGGAACTGCAATCTTCAGCATGGTTCCGACGACCGCCCCGTTGTCCTTGGGTATCCGAGACGCCCCGTCGGGCATACAGTCGCGCCTGTGCCGCCATTGGAACAGCAACATTATGCCGAGCGCCGCCGCCTCCGATATCGTGATGCCGAGCAAAGCGCCGCAAGCGCCGTTAAGCGGGTTTTGGGTGGTTTTCATGAAGTACGCCGCGAGCGACAGCCCAAAGATGCACTTGAACACCTGCTCCGCTATCTGCGAAACGCCCGTGCCCGTCATGAGCTGAAGCCCTTGCAGATAGCCGCGGTAGGCGCACAGAACCGACACGAAGAACAGCGCCGGAGAAAGCGCCCGGAAGATAACCGCGTCCGATGCGGGCAGGCCGATTACCCTGGTTGTGAAAAACTCCGCTCCGAAGAACAGCGCGGCGGTGGTTATTACCCCTATCACGCTTAAAACGAGGAGCGATTTTTTAAAAACGCGCCGCCCGCCGGCATAGTCCCCCAGCGCGACGCGCTCGGAAACCATCTTGGATATGGCTATCGGGATTCCGGACGAGGAGAGGATTAAGAGCCATGAATAGAACGGGAACACGACCTCGTAATAGGCCATGCCCGCCGTCCCGATTATATTATTTGCCCAAACGCGGAACAGCACGCCGATTACCTTGCAGATAACTCCCGCAAAGCCGAGAATCGCCGCGCCCAGCACGAAGGACTTTCCAGCCGTATTCTTCATGCCCTGATTATAACAGCTTAACTGCTCAAATTCAAGCCCGCCACGAACACGCCGAGATTATCCCTGTACATCTGTTCAAGCTGGGACAGCGGCAGAGGATTTTGCCCGCGCCCCGCCTCGATGGTATAGCC
This sequence comes from Clostridia bacterium, assembly GCA_030527115.1. Classification (GTDB taxonomy): domain Bacteria; phylum Bacillota; class Clostridia; order Christensenellales; family CAG-138; genus JAQUTY01. The sequence continues at coordinate 3,198 of JAUNBM010000062.1, read as the reverse complement.
CGGCCGGATATAGGTTTGAATGAACCAGTCCTTGTAGCCCGCAAAGCTGGAATTATAGGGCGTTTCGGCAAGCCTGTAGCCGCTCGCCGCCGCCATCGCCTCCCCAATCCGCTCCGCCCCCTCCGGCCTGTAGTCGAGAAACTGCCAGTATATCTCCCCGCCCTGCGTATGATAGGCTATCGTCAGCGCGTAATCCTGCTCGACGGTGAGCGCCGCCATAGCCTGATTTTCCGGCTCGGCAAGCGGCGCAGTTCCAACGTAGTCGCGGGGGCCGGGGCGGGTATAGCCCTGCATGAACTTGATGCGCTTTGCCGTCTCCCAGCCCGCGGGATAGCCCAAATTCAAATCCACGCCGCGAATATTCGCCTTCCAGCCCGATGGAAACGGAATCGAGGGATAGTAGGACGCGAGCGCGCGCGCCTGTTCGTAATAGCTGTCGCCCTCTCCTATCGCCCCCGTAACCAAATCCACCCCGTCGGGATTGACCAGCGGCGCCATGTGCAACACGGTTTTGGAATACAGCTCGCTTGCGCTCACCCCGCCTATGTCCGTTTGGTAGGCTATGGCTTTGAGGTAATCCTCCAAAAACAGCAGGTTGAGCGGCGTCGTTATCCACTCGTTAGCATGGTGGGAAGCATTATAGCCCACGGCAACGCCGCCCACGCCGACGCTCGCCAATAACAGCTCGCGCCCCATCACGCTGTTTCCGAAGGAGCGCACCGATAAAAAGGGATACCGCGCCGCCAGCCCCTCCAAAACGAGGGCGGTATAAAAGCTGTCATAGGGCAGTTGCACGCTTACGACCGGAAACGGGAGCGGAATTTTGAGCGTTTTTCCCGGTTCGATGTAGTCGGGGTCGCTCAGCTCGTTTGCTATGGCTATCGCCTCCAAGGTCGTGTCATACCGCTTTGCGATGCTAAAAAGGGACTCGCCCGGCGCAACTATATGCAGGGTGTAGCCCGAAAGATAGGGGAAAAGCGCCGCCCAGGTCAGCCGCCCAACTATCCCGTCGGCGCTCAGCCCGTTCTGCGTTTGAAACCGCTGAACCGCCGCCAGCGTCCTTCTGCCGAATATTCCGTCGATATTTATGTTCTCTCCAGCGCGCTTTAAAGCGAGCTGAAGCAGGCGAACCTTGCCGCCTCTTTCGCCGTAACGAAGAACCTCCATATTTTCCTCCAAACCGCTCGACTTTTTCTGCCCATGATGCTATAATATTTACGAAAGAAAACAGGAGGTTAGAACTAATGGGACTCATTAAAGCGATTGGCGGGGCTATTGGCGGCGTACTCGCAGACCAATGGAAGGAATATTTCTACTGCGAGGCTCTGCCCATGGATATCCTCGTGACCAAGGGAAAGAAGCGCACCAGCGGCCGTAGCTCGAACTACAAGGGCGAGGAAAACATAATTTCCAACGGCTCGGTTATCGCGGTCAACGACGGCCAATGCATGCTCATAGTGGAGCAGGGCAAGGTCGTTGAGCTGTGCGCCGAACCCGGCGAATATAAGTACGATACTTCCACCGAGCCCTCTATTTTTGCGGGGAGTCTCGGCAAGAGCATAATCGACACCTTTAAAACCATCGGCAAGCGTTTCACCTATGGCGGCGATACCGGAAAGGATCAGCGCGTCTACTTCTTTAATCTCAAGGAGATTATGGGCAACAAGTATGGCACGGCAAATCCAGTTCCGTTCCGGGTGGTGGATAAGAATATCGGAATGGACATGGACGTTTCCATCCGCTGTCACGGCGAATACTCCTACAAGATTACCAACCCGATGCTGTTTTACACGAACGTTTGCGGCAATATCTCCGACGACTATACCCGCGACAGAATCGACAGCCAGCTCAAAAGCGAGCTTTTAACCGCGCTTCAGCCCGCCTTTGCCAAGATTTCCGCAATGGGCGTCCGCTATTCCTCCCTGCCCGGCCATACGACCGAGCTGGCGGAGGCGCTGAACGATGAGCTGTCCGAAAAATGGGGCGGCGAACGCGGACTTGAGGTCGCCTCCTTTGGAATCAGCTCGGTCAAAGCGCCCGAGGAGGACGAGGAGCTGATAAAGGAACTGCAACGCAACGCGGTTTTCCGCAATCCGCAGATGGCGGCGGCGCACCTCGTCGGCGCGCAGGCGGAGGCGATGCAGGCGGCGGCTTCCAACGAGGGAGCGGGCGCGGCTATGGCTTTCATGGGCATGAACATGGCTCAGGGGGCGGGCGGCATAAACGCCAACCAGCTCTATGCAATGGGTCAGCAACAGGCCGATGCGGAAGTCAAGGCCGAAACCGGCTGGAAATGCGCCTGCGGGCACGCGGGCAACACGGGCAGTTTTTGCTCCGAATGCGGGCAAAAGAAGCCGGAGGACGAGGGAACGTGGAAATGCGCCTGCGGAGCGGTGAGCGCCGGAAAATTCTGTCCCGAATGCGGGGCGAAGCGTCCGGGTAATGCCGTCTGTCCGAAATGCGGGGCGAAATTTGAGAACACCCCGAAGTTCTGCTCCGAATGCGGTCACAGGTTTTAACCGTCCGAACGAGGTGAAAGGGGCTTAACTGCCGCCCTGCCGTAAGAGGGCGGGGGAAAGCTCAAACGATTAGACATTAAATTAACGAGCGGATTTTGCCGCCTTGCCCGCGATGGGCTGGGCGGCCGTTTTTTTGTCGGTTAAAAGTGGGGAGGGGAGAAACCTTTAAAGGTGAATATTTTGGGGTGACGGGGGAGAGCCGCGTGCCGGACGGATTTTTTCTCGCTTTCGGCTCGAACCGATTTTTAAAACGGCGGCTATTGTCCGGCTTTGGCGCGGAAAGCCAAAAGCCCCGCAGCTACAGCAGGGCTTTCGACTCTGTAAGATGGTGGTGTATTTCAGAGAGCCGCAAAAGAGCGCTATCTGACTAAATAATCGGCTTCCCCGAGGCGAGGTAAGGAGGATAAACTTATTTGCCTTCCCCGCCCGGGGTTGCTTCCGGAGTGCGCATCCGTGTGTGAATACTGCTTGTGGGAGTTCGGATATGCTCTCCTGCTATTCGACAGCGGCTGTTTACCCCGCCGCCAAATCTATCAGCTTACGGATTGAATATGCTGTAGTCCGTCCAGATGGAATTGTTATCGCCGTTATCAGGGTCGCTTGCTCCGCTGACCGGAGCGTTCCAGCCCTGTTGCTCGCCGGACGCGGCGATAATATCCATAGGGTTTAGCTGAATCAT
>JAUNBM010000017.1 GCA_030527115.1 Clostridia bacterium | reverse complement strand
GGGGGCAAAAAAGTTTGGACAATCCTGAAAATAATTGTTTACTTTACCCTTTGCTTGTGCTAAAATATGTAAGGTTAAACCGCTTGCTGGGTTGGTGCGAAGCTCCGACGGCCGGCTCTGCTTGCGGGGATACGAAAAATAGGAGGAAAAGAATATGGAAAAACAGGAAATCATTGCCATGCATGCTCTGCATGAAGGCGACACCGGTTCACCGGAGGTGCAGATTGCGCTTTTAACGGCGAGAATCAATCATCTCAATGAGCATCTCAAGATCAACAAGAAGGATCATCACAGCCGCCGGGGGCTTCTGAAGATGGTCGGTCAGCGCAGAGGATTGCTGAATTACCTTAAAGAGAAGGACATTGAGCGGTACAGAGCGATAGTCGCGAAACTGAACTTGAGGAAGTAAGAAAGTCTGGCGGGGTTCATGCTCCGCCTATCTTTTTGTCGGAATACCTGATCGAAACATATTCTTCGACTGATTGTGGCATAAATAAATGAAGATAAAGAGGAAAAAACATGAGTAAGACATTCGAACTGATGGTTGGCAACCGATTGCTGACCGTCGAAATCGGCAAGTATGCCGAGCAGGCAGGAGGTTCCTGCATGGTGCGCTGTGGCGGAACCGCGGTGCTGGTTTGCGCAACCGTTGCAAAGACGGCGCGCGAGGGCGTGGATTTTCTGCCCCTGAGCGTTGAATTTGAGGAAAAGCTCTATTCGGTCGGCAAGATTCCCGGCGGCTTCATCAAGCGCGAGGGACGGCCCACGGAGAAGGCGATATTGACCGACAGGCTTATCGACAGACCGCTTCGCCCCCTGTTCCCCAAAGGTTTCTACAACGACGTGCAGGTGGTCGCCACGGTTTTGTCGGTTGAGCAGGACGTTCAACCCGACATACTTGGCATGATAGGCTCGTCAATCGCTCTGTCCATATCCGACGCGCCCTTCATGGGCCCGACGGGCTCGGTTGCGGTCGGCATGATCGACGGCGAGTACATTTTGAATCCCGATTGCGAACAGCGCGAAAAGAGCGTGCTTTCGCTTACCGTATCCGGCACCCGCGACGCGGTCATGATGGTGGAGGCGGGCGCAAAAGAGGTTTCCGAGGCGGAGATGCTCGGCGCGATCCTTTTTGCGCATGACGAGATAAAGAAGATAGTCGAGTTCATCGACAATATCGCTGTCGAGTGCGGGAAGCCCAAGCGCGAGGTTGAGTTGCACGAGCCCGAAGCCGAACTGACCCAAAAGGTTCGCGAGTTTGCGGCTGACAAGATCGTTTGGCAGATGGATACCTTCGACAGAACGGAGCGCGAGGAGCGCACCGCTCAGGTGAAGGAGGAGACCCAGGCGGCGTTTGCCGAGGAATATCCCGAGAGTGGGAAGGATATTGACGCTATCCTCTACAAGATGACCAAAGAGGTTATGCGCGATAAGATAATAAATCAAAAGATTCGTCCCGACGGCAGGGCTCAGGATGAGATCCGGCCGATATGGAGCGAGGTGGGCATTCTGGAGCGTCCCCATGGCAGCGCGGTGTTTACCAGAGGGCAGACTCAGGTTATGACGATAGCCACGCTTGGAACGATATCCGAAGCCCAGATTCTTGACGGACTTACGCTTGAGGACAGCAAGCGCTATATGCACCAGTATAATATGCTTCCTTACAGCGTGGGCGAGGCGCGCCCGATGCGCGGCCCCGGCAGGCGCGAGGTCGGCCACGGAGCCTTGGCTGAGCGCGCTCTTGAGCCGGTATTGCCGAGCGAGGAGGAGTTCCCCTATTGTATGCGCCTCGTTTCCGAGGTTATCAGCTCCAACGGTTCAACCTCACAGGCCTCCATCTGCGCCAGCACCTTGGCGCTTATGGACGCAGGCGTTCCGATTAAAAAGCCGGTTGCCGGAGTGGCTATGGGTCTCATTAAGGACGAGGAGAGCGGCAATATCGCGATTTTGACCGATATTCAGGGGCTTGAGGACTTCCTTGGCGACATGGACTTCAAAGTTGCTGGAACCCGCGAGGGCATCACCGCGATTCAAATGGACATAAAGATCAAGGGAATAGATCGCGAGATACTGACAAGAGCTTTAGAGCAGGCCCGTCAAGGCAGGCTGTTCATCCTCGACAGGATGGCGGAAACCCTTGCAGAGCCGCGCAATGAGCTGTCGCCCTATGCGCCCAGAATCATCTCCTTCTCGATTCATCCGGACAAGATTCGCGAGGTTATCGGCACCGGCGGCAAGGTGATCAACAAGATCATCGCCGATACCGGAGTTAAAATCGACATAAACGATGACGGAACCGTCTTTATCGCTTCGCCCGACGAGGCCGCCGCCAAGGAAGCCAAGAAGATAATCGACGGAATCGTTAAGGATATAGAGGTTGGAGACGTATATCTCGGAACGGTCGTGGGAATCAAGGATTTCGGCGCGTTCATCAATCTGGCGGGGAACAAGGACGGACTGTTGCATATTTCCCGAATGGCGAACAAGCGCGTGGAGAAGGTTGAGGACGTGATGAATATGGGCGATCAGGTGCTGGTCAGGGTTATTGATATTGACGCAAAGACCGGCAAGATCAGCCTGACAAGGAAGGATTTGATTCCGGGAGAATCCAAATAAGCATAAGTAACGAGGAGGGGCGTGACGTGCGTTGCGCCCTTTTTTAATAGGAGGTAACATGGTAAAAATCAAAACGCTGGATAATGGGTTGAGGGTGGTAACCGAAAGGATGGAGGGGCTGAGGTCGGTCTCGATAGGAATATGGGTAAACGCCGGTTCCGAGTATGAGAACGAAAAGACCTCCGGGATATCCCACTTTTTGGAGCATATGCTGTTTAAGGGGACGGAAAACCGCGATGCGCGTCAGATTGCCGCCGAGATGGACAGCATAGGAGGAACGCTGAACGCCTTTACCGCAAAGGAATGCACCTGTTATTACGCCAAAGTTTTGGACGAACACCTGCCTCTTGCGGTGGATATGCTGACCGATCTGGTTTTGCACAGCACGCTCGACAAAAAGCTCATAGAGCGCGAGAAAGGGGTTATCTGCGACGAAATCTACATGACGCTCGATAATCCGGAGGATCTGGTTTTTGAAACCGCAACTTCTAAGTTCTTCGGCGGAACGACGCTTGAAAGGCCGATACTTGGTACGGTCGAAACAGTCAGCGCCTTCAAGCAGAAGGATCTGCGAGCCTATATGAAAAGGTACTATGCGCCCGAAAACATGGTCGTCGCCTGCGCGGGAAGCTTTGACGAGGATGAGCTGTTCGAGCTTCTAAACAAGAGCTTCGCAATCGAGCCGAGCGGCGAGTGCTATGAGGTGGTGGAGCATATCCCAAACGACGGTTTTCGATACGAGTTCGTACACAAGGATATCGAGCAGGTGCATTTTTGCCTGACCTTTCCGGGCTTTTCCCTGGGGACAAGGGAGTATTATGCGCTTACGGTTTTGAGCAATGCCCTGGGCGGCAGTATGAGCTCCAGGCTGTTTCAAACGATAAGGGAGGATCACGGGCTTGCCTATTCGGTCTATACCTATCCGATCTCCTATCGCAACGTCGGCGCGTTTTCGGTCTATGCCGGTTGCGGCGAGAAGCAGGCGAAAAAGGTTTTGAAGCTCATGCTCACGGAGTTGGACAAGCTGATTCAGGACGGGCTGAAGCAGGAGGAGTTTGAGCGGTGCAAGCAACAGCTTCGAGGGAGCTTCATTCTGGGAATGGAGTCCAGCTCGTCGCATATGAACGCAATCGGAAAGAGCCTTCTTCTGCAAAACAAAGAATATTCGGAAGAGGCTACCCTTTCGGGTATAGAATGTGTTACAATAGAGGAAGTGGAAAAACTGATTCCTCAGCTGTTCGCCTCCAAGAGGTTCGCCGCCGCCATCGTCGGCAGGGTGGAGTCCCAGTCGGAGGATATGCAGAAGGAATTGGAGAAATGGTGGGCTAAGCGTGGATAAGCTGGAACGGATATTCGCCATGCAAAAGCTTTTGGATGACGATATACAACAGAAAAGGGAGCTGGATTTTTCTTACGAGGTCTGGATGCAGAAGGATATCCTCGCAACGATGGACGAGCTGACCGAGCTGTTAAACGAGCTGAATTACAAGTGGTGGAAGAATCCGAAGCCGCTTGACAACGAGGCGATATGCGAGGAGCTTGCGGACGTGTTGCACTTTTTCATCAGTATGTGCATCCGGAGCGGCATGGACGCCGACAAGCTCTTTGCCGTGTATTCAGGCAAGAATAAGGAAAATTTTGACCGGCAACTGGGGAAATCTTCAAAGCATGGATATGAGGTGAATGCGAGTGAGGAAAGTAAGGCGTAAACGTTTAAGGGCAATAGCGGTTCTCACCCTTATCGCGTTGATCGGCGCTGGGGTTGGAGTTTATTTTATCCTGAATCCCTCGTCCGCCCGGATGCGGGACGCGAGCATCGACAGCACGATGGAGGTCAGGGGCGTAATCATCCGCAATGAAACCGTCGTACAGCGGGGGGACGCCTATCATGTGCAGTTTTTGGTGGAGGACGGCGATTATGTTCAGTCTGCTCAGCCCGTGGTGACCACGTTTACCCGGGGCTACGATGTGATACTGGAGCAGATTACCGCGCTGGAACAGCAGATATATCAGCAACAGCTTACGCTTTTACAGCTTCAGCAGGGGAGCGAAACCCTGCCGGATTCGCTTGTCCAGCTCAACAACAGCATCGATGAATGCGTCCGCGCCTTGGCACTGGCGGCGCAGGGAGAGGGCGAGGAAGACATTCTAACCCTGGACTCCCGACTGGAGAGCTTGATGAATGACAGGAGCGCGCTCCTTGCCTCACTGGTAACCGCGGATGAGGCGCTGGCTCAAAGTCAGGCTCAGCTCAGCGCGTTGGAGTCGGGCAATTCGTACAGGACTACGCTTGTCAACGACGGAAGCGCGGGCTATATCAGCTTTACGACCGACGGGTATGAGAGCGCCCTGAATCCGGATCAGCTCAATACGGCTCAGGTGGCGGATATCCTGTCCAGCTACGGCAGCGCCACCCCGTCCAGCGCCGATCTCTACCGGATTACCTCCTCCGATTTTTGGTATGTGGCTTTCAATACCCCGATTGATTCCGCTGAGCGGCTTCAGGAGGGGCAAACCTATTCGATGATGATGGAGGGGAGCGACACGGTATATGCCGCCTATTGCAGGTCGGCGCGCACCTATACCTCGAATATAACGTTTGTTTTGGAGATCAACGCGGATGTGAAGCCCGTATTGAATACGCGGATGGGAACCTTCACCTTTGCGCGGAGCGCAAGCGGGGTTTCGGTACGCTTGGATGGACTGGTCTATGAAAATGGGGTGCCGAGCCTTATGGTAAAGCAGTCGGACGGCTATGTAAGCATTCCGGTGTATATTTTGAGCAGCGACGATAAAAACGCCATAGTAGTCGCTCGCGATTCCAACATTCAGCTTAGGAGCGGACTTAGGTATCAGATACCGTAAAAAGATGAGTATCAGAGAAAACATAGAGCGGATAAATTCAGAGATTGGCGAGGCCTGCGCGCGTTCCGGACGAAAGACGGAGGAGGTCTCGCTTATAGCGGTCTGCAAGTATGTGGATGAACAAAGAATCTCGGAAGCGTTTGAATGCGGCTTGAAAAAAGTCGGTGAAAACCGGGCGCAGGAGTTGTCCGAAAAGTTAATTTTTTATAAACAGAACGTTTGCGACATTCATTTCATTGGACAATTGCAAGGCAATAAGATAAAATATGTATGCGGAAACGCCGATTGCATTCAATCGGTTGATCGGCTGTCCCTTGCAGAAGCGATAGACCGCTTCGCTCAAAAGCTTGGAATACGGCAGGACGTGCTGATTCAGGTCAACATAGGCAGGGAGGAGCAAAAAGGCGGCGTGGACGGAGAGGAGCTGGACGGATTTCTGTCCCGGGCGTCCGAATTTCGTTTCCTTAGAATTTGCGGACTTATGTGCGTGCCTCCTGCGCTGTATGGCGAGAGCGTCCGCCCGTATTTTCAAAGGATGCGTGAGCTTTTCGAGCGAATGAAGGCGGCGCATCCCGGGCTTCCGCTGACCGAGCTTTCTATGGGGATGAGCCATGACTACCCGGTTGCGATTGAGGAGGGCGCGACTATGGTTCGTGTCGGCACGGCCATTTTCGGCGCAAGACGATAGAAAACCCAACAGGAGGGAAATATGGGTATATACAATAAGTTCTTAGACTTTATTGGAATTGAGGAGACCGACGAGGCGGCCGCCGACGATATGTTTGCGGAACAGCCGGCGGCGCATCAGCCGCCCCGCGAGCGCGCCAAAAAGAAGGAGCCGCGGTTGCAGGGGGGCGGGGAGACCATCCCGATGCCGAATGTTGCGGCGATGAAGATGATAGTCTACCATCCGGTAAGCTATGAGGACGCGCAGAATATCATCGACAACCTGAAATCGCGCAAGCCCGTGATCGTCAACATGGAGGAGCTTGAGGTTTCCTGCGCTCAGCGCATACTCGATTTCATCTCAGGCGCCGTGTACGCGCTGAACGGAACCATCTGCAAGATCTCGCGTGGGATTTTCGTCGTTGCGCCCAACAACTATGATGTTGTCGGCAACGAAGAAGACGAGCTTGATGATATGTAGTCGATAAAATGATTCGCGTTGAGGAGATAGCCAACAAGGACTTCAAATCCGTAATATGGGGTTACGATCCCGTGAGCGTCGACGCCTATCTGGACGAGATTATTTCCCTTATCCTCCAGATGCAGACGGAGCGCAAGGAGATGATGGACACCATAGATTATCTTGTTGCGGAGCTTTCCAAAGCAAGCCGCACCCAGCCCGAAAGAATATCAACTGACCCCATCGCGCTCCCAATCTCGCCGCATGAGACCGTCAGCGAGCGCCTGACAGACTGATTTTTCATTTTTAACTGACCTTTTGACCCGCCGACCGGTTTTTGCCGCTCACGCGGGTTTTTTGGCGCTCACGCGGAGGGCGCTCACGCGGGTTGCTTTACTTTTTTCTTTGTGGCAAGAAAAAAGGTAACAAAAAAGAACCATATAAGAGTCAGTCTTTAATTCTGCATAGCGATATACTTCCGCCATGCCCCGGACATGGGGCATGGCGGGATAGTCAATAGAAAAATGGTACTAATATTTTGCGTTGTGAAAAGTTCGTTGCGGGCTTTATTTGGGACGTCTCCTTCGCCAGAGCGCGACTATCGAGCATACGCCGAGCGCTATGCCCAGGCCAATCAGGACTTCCTCTATGTACACCGTCAGAAAGAAGTCGTCGCTTATGAAGTGAAGCAACGGGTTGAAATGATCCAGAATCGTAAACAGGATGTAGACGCCGCCGATCACCAAAAGAGCGTTGGCGAATATCATCGCAAGCATCCGAAATACTCTCTTTGTCTTAGTCATAGTTTCCTCCTATTCCGCGGGCAGTTCAGCGATATAGAGGATATCGCTGGTCTGACGGGTTCGATGCCCGAAAAGCGTGTTGTTGAACCACATTGAGGCGGAACCGCCGCCGTCGAGGTTGTAAGCGACTTTCAGTCCGAGATCGTAGCAGAGCTGGGAGAGCTCCGCAAGCGTGTAGCCCTCCGAATCGCCGCCGGCGCGGCGGCCTTCGACTACTATCAGCGCGTAATGTCCGGGTTCGTAGTAGCCTATAAGGGTGCGCGGGTTCTTTGGATTCACGGAGGAGTTAAACTCCGTCTTGGGCTGACCGTCGTTATCGAGCAGTTCGGGGCCGAAGTACCAAATCTGATAAGGCCCCTTGGCATAGATGGCGTCATAATCTATGTCGTCGTTTTCATAGTCATAGGTCTCCATCTCGCCGTTCCAATAGAGGATGCAGATATCGGAGGTGAGTTTTTTATTATGGTACTCCAGCCCGTTCCGGACTATCCAGCCGTGGGAGTGATAGTTAATCGCCATATCGCCGTTTACCGCAACGATCGCGTTGGAGGAGACCGCGAGCTCGTCCGTCCAGCCCATGTCCGAGCCGTTGTACCAGGTTTTAAACGAGTTGATATCCTGAATGAGGATATCCGCAACTTGGAACTGAACGCCATCAATATCGTGATAGCTGATCTGAACGTCGACGTTCTCGCTGGCATAGCCCGTATCGGTCTGAACCACGCCGTCATAGGAGAAGCGGTCGGGGAATCTTCCCCCGCACAGACCCGACGGGGTGGGGGAGGGGGTTTCCGTTGCCGAGGTTGGCGCGTCGCTTTGCACCGTTCCCGGGGTGGAGTCGCCCGTCTCGATTATCACGGGCTCGGTAGTAGCCTCAGGGCTTTGGGAGGGTCGGGTAAGAACGACCGGATCGGCAACGGGATGAACCCCGAACCAGTTAAAAACGTTGATAAGTATTGCAAAGGACAGCAACAAAAACGCGAGTACATCGACGATTATCAGCAGTACAATTTTTTTACCGTTAGTCATGTCCCAGATCCTTTCTTCTGTATTTATAGACGAACTTTCGTTGAAGCACAAAGGTAACCGGATAGGAGATAAGCTGTGCGCATATCATGCACAGCCAGAACAGGCTGTGGCCGAACAGATAATCGAACAGAAGCGTCAGCCCGTAATGCAGGAAATAGACGAATGACGCCACGATGATGAAGCGCAGGAAGCTTGCCTTGTCGTTCGATTCAAAAACGAGCTTGCGGTTAAAAAGGTAGTTGAAGATACTGCTTAACACCCTCGGAACGGCGGTGGAGAGCAAGACGCGCATGCTCGGGTCGAGGGCTGGAAGCGCAATTAAGTTAATGATATTCGCAAGAATCAGCTCCAGAAGGAAGGAGAGCAAGGAGGAGCTGATGAACATAAGGATGATCTTGTATATCCGCCACGAATCCCTGAAAGCGTGAAAATGCGAGGACTCATTGCCCTTAATGTAGACGGTTTCAATAGGCACCTCGACGATGGGAATCTTGTAGCGGGTGCAATGCAAAAGCTGGGTAATCTCATATTCGTAGCGCTCGCCCTTTAGCTCCACCATGGTCGGAATGAGCGAGATTTTAAAAGCGCGCAGTCCCGTTTGAGTATCGTATACCTTCTTGCCGGTCGCAACGGCGAATACAGCGCGGGTGATGGCGTTGCCTGCGCGGCTTTTAAAGGGAACTTCGCCGGTGAAGCGGCGCGAACCGGTAACGAGCGCGTCGGGGTTTTCTGTCCATTCGCGGGCAACGGAAATGATATCGCCTATCAGGTGCTGACCGTCCGCATCAACGGTAATCAAGCCGTCGTCGTGGGGAAAATTATTATGGACATAGTTGAACGCCGTCTTCATTGCGCGCCCCTTGCCGCAGTTCACCTCGTGATGCAGAACGACGGCATGGGCTTCAAGCTCCGAAAAGAGCGGTTGACAGGACGCGGAACTGCCATCGTCAACTATGACGATGGGAAAGTCCGTTTTATCTTTAAGCTCAAGAACCACCTTTTTGAGCTTTTCATCCGGCTGGTAGGCTGGTATGACTACAACCATATTCCGCTCCCGCACAAAAATTCATTCTATTATAGCACAGAACCCCCGCCTTGAAAAGCCCATTTTTAAAGACGAGGGTTGATAGCATTTATTCGGGTAAACAGTCGGGACTACCGCCCGGTTACGATGGCGACGGAGGCGGAACAACCGAACCGCTGAGCGCCGGCGGCTTGAAGTTCCATAACGGTCTGTGCCGTCTTGATTCCGCCGTCGATCTTAATTCCGATCCGGCTTCCGATTTGACTGCGCACGAAGCGAACGTCCCCGGATTCGGCCTTCTTTCCGGTCAGAGCGTTGCTTATCTTTAAATATGGGGCGCGACTGCGCTCGATGGTTTCTAAGACGCGCTTTTTCTCATCATCGGTATAAAGCCCCTGCTCGTATATCGCCTTGCACACAGCGCGGTTGCCTGCAATATTCAGCATCTCGCAAAGGTCGCGATATACCTCGTCCCACCTGCCGCTCTTTGCGGCGACTATATTGAGTGAAAGATCCAGCTCCTTTGCGCCGCATTGGATGCAGTAGCGGATCTCCGCGCACTTGCTAACGAGGGAAGCGGCGCCGTGTGGAAAGCCCACGGGCGAGGAAACCAAAACGGAGCTGCCCGAAAGACGACCGGCGGCCAAGGACGCCAGCGCGGGGGTTACGCAGACATTGGCAAAGCCATATCTGACCGCTTCGGCGCAACCCTCCAAAATCCGTTTCTCAGTCATATCCGGGTTGAGCAGGGAATGCTCCAAAACCTGCGCCAAATCCGAGTGGGGCGCGGCGGCATAGTTTACGGGCGCGTCGGAGGGAGGGAGCCTGTCCGAGGCGAGCGCGTGCCGGAGCTTTTCTCTAACAAGGGAAGCTATCTCATCGGTATTCATTTGGACTCCTTCTGGTCGAATACTCCGCCGTCAAAGGTATAGTGATCTAGGACGCCGCAAACGGTGACGTTTGAAATGACGTTCTCGTCATTCAAAAGCATCTTCGCCGCGCCGCCGTCGACATTGACGAGTACAAGATCGCCTATGCCCGCGTCCACCGCGTCAAAAGCAATTTGACGCGCGCCCTGAGGCTTTCCGTACTCGTCCATATATTCGACGATCAGAAACTTCTTTCCGTAATGCGTCTGTTCTTTGATCGTGGAAACAACGTTTCCAACGACCTTCGCGATTCTCATGCGAATCTTATGCCATAGAAGGCAGGATGCCCTCCACATCATCGTGGGGACGGGGAATGACGTGTACGCCATACAGCTCGCCAACGACCTTAGCCGCCGCGCCGCCCGCTTCGACTGCGGCCTTGACCGCGCCCACGTCGCCGCGAACCATCACGGTTACGAGCCCGCTGCCTATCTGCTCCTTGCCGATGAGACGGACGTTCGCCGCCTTAACCATGGCGTCGGCGGCTTCGATAGCGCCGATCAATCCTCGGGTTTCAACCATTCCGAGCGCTTGCTTTTCCATTTTCATTTCCTCCATCAAAGTTCTTCATTATAGTCGTCGATAAAGCCGGTGATCGCCGCGTCGCAGGGACAGATTCGCTTTCTGAACAGCATCGCGGCCTCCTTAGAGCCCACCAGGCTCACAAAATCACCGACTCCTGCCTGCCTTGTAGCGTCGGCGGCAACGATAAGGTTCTTATCCTTGCCGTTTTCGATGACGCGCACAAGGAGCAGTTTTATGCCCTCCAGATTTTCGTCCTTGACCGTTGCGACAACGGTTCCTTCCACCTTACCGGTGTACATCTATTACTCCTGCACCTGCGGAATAATTCCCTCGACGTCCGAGTGCGGGCGGGGGATAACATGCGCGCCGTACAGCTCGCCTACACGGCTTGCCGCCGCGCTTCCTGCCTCGACTGCGGCCTTGACCGCGCCCACATCGCCGCGAACCATCACGGTTACGAGTCCGCTGCCAATCTGTTGCTTTCCGGCGAGACGGACGTTCGCCGCCTTAACCATAGCGTCGGCGGCTTCGATAGCGCCGATCAATCCGCGAGTTTCAACCAAGCCCAATGCTTCCTTCATTTTTTCGTTCTCCTTTTATCTAAATAATATTTCAGCATCACAGCAATGCCTGTATCAAGTCGGGATGCGGCGAGGGGATAACTACCGTCCTTGCCAGCATACCGTCAAGCCCTTCAAATTGTTCGGCTGAAGCTATCGACGAGCGCACCGCCGCAACCTCGCCCGTCAGCAGGACGAAGGATTTGCCTCCCATGCCCCTGCCGAGCCGAACCTCAATCAAATCCACTTCGGCGGCCTTAACCGCAATATCGGCGGCCTGCACGGCGGCCGAGAGGGAAAAGGTTTCCACGATGCCGAGCGCCGCAACCAAATCCACCGGAGAAGCCGCGCTTATGGCGCAAACGACCTTTTCATGCACGTTCGGAATCACAAAGCTGTCCACCAGACAGTCCCCTGCCGTAGCTTTTCCGGCCTCCACAGCGTGCCGAACCGCGGCGACGTCGCCGCTTACGCAGACTATATATTTGCCCGCGCAGACGACCTGAGCCATCTGAAGCTCGACTTCAGCGGCTTTGAGCATCGCGTCGCCCGCTTCGATGCCCAGAGGGATGGATATCGTTTCAACCATTCCTAATGCGTACATCACTATGCCTCCAATTCAATACTGTCCGGCGAAACCCTCACGACACGTCCGGAGATGGATGCGTGAACGTTAGCGCCCAAAGCGCCCTCGGGAATCATCGCGATTAAATCGCCCGCCATCACAACGGCGCCCTCCGTAACTATCGGTTCGGACGGAGCGCCGATATGCTGTCTCAGCGGAATCGTCACGCGGGTTACGCGGGGCGGCGTTTCAATCGGCGCGGGCATATCATATTTTTTCAAGCCCATTCGGGCGATAAGGCGCGCAACGGGAACTTTTTTCAGCTCCAATGATGAATCTGGCCGGATGTTCTCCTCCGGTTGCGGCTTAATCCCCTGCTTAGCCAGCTCAACCTTGAGCTCCGCCATAATCCCGGCGGGATCGAGGCTGAAGTTGCAGGCATAGTTGGAGCAAAGCCCGCAGGAACAGCAGGCTAAAATTGAGTTGGGGTCGCCAACGAGCCTGCCGTTGGCCTGGGCAACGGCGCGCATCGCCTTGTGCGGCTGAACATGAAGCCCGAGCGCGTTGCGCGGGCAGAGCTGAGTGCATTGACTGCATTGACAGCAAACCGCCTTGGCAAGCGAAACCTGGCGCGAAAGCGAAAGGGTTCGCTTTTGAACATAGGGATGCGACTTCGGGAGTAGAATGAGGCCGCCGACCGTTTTGGTGATCGGCAGATGCCAATCCTCCGTCAGCCTGCCCATGCAGGGGCCGCCGACGAGCAGAATCAGTTCGCTCTCGCGTCCCGCTATTTTTGCCCGGCTTAGCAACTCATAAGCGTCCGTGCCGATCGGAACTTCAAAGGTCGCAGGATGCTTAACCTCGCCCGCAACGGTTACGAATTTATGGGTGACGGGGATTCCCTCGTCGGCGCGGGCAATATTCAAAAGCGAGTTGACGTTGCAAACGACAACGCCGACGTCCACAGGCAGTTTGCCGGTGGGTACGACGCGGCGGCTCACCTCATATATCAGCGACTTCTCGTCTCCGGCGGGATAGTAGCTTTTCATCAGGTGCAGGCGGATATTCGGAAACTCCCGTAAAACGGCTTTTAGCGCGGAAACCGCGCCCTTGTAATGGCTCTTGGTTGCGAGAACGCCCTCCTTGGCGCCGACAGCCTTCATAGCAAGCGAAAGCCCCAGCAGAACCGAGTGCGCCTCCTTCTCCATGAGCTGTTGGTCAACGCGAAGGAGCGGCTCGCATTCCGCGCCGTTTCCGATAACGAGTTCGGCGTTGCAATTGAGCTTAACGTGGGTCGGAAAGCCCGCTCCGCCCGCTCCAACGACTCCCGCGTCCTTTATTCGGTTGCAAATGGTTGCGTTAGCCATTGCTCTCCTCAAACTATTCTAAAATCACCGTAGAGTACGCATCTGCGGAACCGCGTGAAGGAGCGCGCGCTTGTAAGCCCCTCGCCGGTCGGCGTTGCAATCGTGAGGGTGGGATAACCCTCGCCGCCGAAGCCCAGTCCCGCATAGGAGGGCGCATTCTTCACAAATATGGTCGTATTCATCTTGCGCGCCGCCTTGCTCATGTTCTTCACATTGGTCGAGTGAATCAGCGCGCTGTGCTTGCAGTTATGCTCGGCTTTAAAAGCCTCCTCGATCGCCTGATCAATATTGTACACCCTCGCGCAACCCAAAACGGGCATGAGCATCTCTGTCTCGATAAAGGGATGGCCCAGCGGAACCTCCGCAATGATGATCCTCGGCTCGCCCGAGAAGCTGATTCCCGAATCGCGCAGGATAACGGAGGCGTTGCGGCCGACATACTTGCGGTTTATAACATGCTTGCCGTCCTTTTCAATCAGGGTGGTCTTTACAACCTTGTCGATATCCCCGCCGTATATGCGAAACGCGCCCTGCTCCTCCATGAGCCGCATAAGCTCGTCGAAGATGTTGTCGAAGGCAAAGACCTCCTTCTCCGCAACGCAGAGGACGTTGTTATCAAAGCCGCATCCGTCCACGATATGCTTTGCCGCGTCCTTTAAAATGGCGGTATCATCGACGATAACCGGAGGGTTTCCGGGGCCGGCGGCTATAACCTTCTTGGTGGTTTTCATAGCGGCGGCTACGACGGCCTCGCCGCCGGTAATCGACAGCAAGGGGATATCGGGATGGTTCATAATGATGTTGCCGGATTCGAGCGTAGGCTCTTTCACGGTCGTTATCAGCGCGGACGGGCCGCCCGCCTTAACTATCGCGTCGTTTAAAATCCGCATCGTCTCCTGACAGCAACGCTTGGCGGCGGGATGGGGATTGAACACGACGGAGTTGCCGCCCGCTATCATGGAGATGGCGTTGTTAATCACGGTGGAGGTGGGGTTGGTAGAGGGCGTTATCGAGCCTATCACGCCGAAGGGCGCCTGTTCGATAAGCGTCATGCCGTTGTCGCCGGTAAAGGCGCGGGGTTGCAGATCCTCCGTTCCCGGGGTGAGGTTTGAGGCGAGCAGGTTCTTCTGCACCTTGTGCGCCACATGACCGTAGCCGGTCTCCTCATGCGCCATTATCGCAAGCTTCTCGGCGTTCTCCCTGCCCGCCCGGCGCATCGCGTCTATCAGCTCGCCGCGCTTTTGAAGGCTCAGCTCGATCAGCTCCTCCTGAGCCGCCTTCGCGTTGGCTACCGCCTCCTCGGCGAAGTCGCAGAGCCAGTTTCTCCCATTGCAAGCGGGGGCTGAACCCTGTCCCTGCAGATCCCTCGTTATGCTTTCGGCAATCCGCCGGATTTCGTCATTGCTCAATGCCATAAGTTTTACTCCTCAGCGGGAAATTTCTCAAAGATTCTTTTGCCCTTCCAATCAATATGATCTATGATGGCAACGATGGAGTTATCGGCGGGCTTATTCTCCGTCTTGGCGGTTTGACGCGCCGAACTTCCGGCAACGCACATAACGACCTCGCCCTCGCCCGCGCCGACGGTGTCGATGCAAACGACGGGCTGACCCTTTTCGGTAAAGGTGTCGAGGTCGATGGGCATGACTACGAGGAGCTTTAAGCCCTCCAGCTTTTCTGATTTGGTTGTGCTTACTACCGTTCCGTGTACCCTTCCGATAATCATTTATCCTACTCCTAACGTACTTCCGTTATTTCCATTCCGAGCTGCCTCGCCCTGTCCCATGCCAGCGGCGTAAGCAACGTGTTTTTGTCCAGCTCGATGCGGCTTTGCCCGTCCTTAAAGGCTTGCAATACATCCGCCTCGGAGAGCAACCGCTTCTTAGCGGGTTCGGGCATCGCGCCGCGGCTCGCCTTATGCGTTACCGCCCCCGACATGGCAAAAAATGGGGCTTCCGCGTCCGGCACAATGTTCCCATGCACCTGCTTTTTAGAAGCCGGCTTGGACTCAGGCTTGAGGTAAGCCTGGTTTTTCACCTTCTCAATCCGGCAAACGGCGTTTTTCGGCAGGTTGCAGGCGTTGGCCTCCTCGATATCTATGTGAGCCTCCAGCTCATGCGCCTCGCCACAGCGAACTATCACCTTGTCCAGCGTCAAAGCGCGCGCTCCCTCAACAAAGAGCCGCACAACGTCGCCCGATTTCAACCCATAGAGCTTGCCCTGCTCGACGTTGAGATGCAGATGCCTGGCGGCGACGATGATTCCCTCGTTCAGGGCGACCGTGCCCTTGTCGGTTTCAAGCAACCCGCCCGGGGTTCCCTTTATATCGCCGGACATCCTGATAAGGATGGGCAGGCCGAGCTTGACGCAATCCGAAGCGGTAAGCTCAATCTGCGTTTCGGGCCGGATCGGGCCGACGACGCGGAGCCTCAAAGAGCCCTTTGCGGTTTTCAAAACCACCTGTTCGTTGCAGGCAAACTGGCCCGGTTGCTTCAGATCGCGAAGCTTGGTCAGCTCATAGCCCCTGCCGAACAGAGCGTCGACATGCTCTCTTGAAAGGTGAATATGACGATTGGACGAGGCAACGGGCGCAAAAAACATGCCCTTCCTTGCAAAACTCTCGCAAACAAGGCTCTCAACCGCCTGTCTTACCTTCGTCTCATCCATACGACAACCGCCTTTCGGTTTTATCAATACAGAACCTTGCGCAATACGGCGTTGCCGGTCGGACAGCTGGTGCCGCCGTTTTTACAAGCGCCGCAGTTGATGCACTTCTTAGCCGTGGAATCGCCTTCGATGATTCCCTTGGAGGAGCTGGCTCCTATTCTCGATGCGCCGGCGGCTATCATAGCCTCCGCGTCGGCTTTGGAGCGAACTCCGCCCGAAGCCTTAACCCCCATGGATGCGCCTACGGTCTGGCGCATAAGCCGGACGTCGTCCACGGTCGCTCCGCCGGTGGAGAAGCCCGTGCTGGTCTTTACAAAATCCGCGCCTGCAAGCTTGGAAACCTGGCAGGCCTTCACCTTCTCCTCGTCGGTGAGCAAACAGCATTCGATTATAACCTTCAAGAGCGCCTTGCCCTTGCAGGCGGCGACTACTGCCTGAATATCCTTCAAAACGAGATCCCATTCGCCGCTCTTTGCCGCGCCGATATTCATAACCATATCGACCTCCTTCGCGCCTGCGGCTATGCAGGCAGAAGCTTCGGCGGCCTTGACCGAAGGAATCGTTGCGCCGAGAGGGAAGCCGATTACCACGCAGGGATTGACGCTCGTGCCCTTGAGCTGTTCCGCAACGTAGCCGATCCAGCTGGGGTTTACGCAAACGCTCGCGGTGTTATACTTCTTTGCCTCATCGCAGACGCGCCGGATATCGTTTTTTGTCGCCTCGGGCTTTAAAAGGGTGTGGTCGATATACTTTGCTAAATTGGTCGCGCCGGAAGCGGCAGGGCTCGATCCCGGCTCGCCCACCTGTTGCATGACCTCTCTGACAATTCGGGAGATAAGTTGCTCCATCTGCTGATTATCCATCTTAACTGCCTCCATAAAATCTATTCAATATCGTTACAACTCTACGCATCCATCATACGACAGTCCTTTGCGAAAGTCAACGCAAAGCCCGTCTTTTGAACAAATGTTCAGAGATTTTGCATTGGTCGCCTATTCAAAGCGAATCATGTTCTCCCCGTCCTCCCAGAGCCGCTCCATGTTGTAATAGGCGCGCTCCTCGGGATGGAAGATATGCACGAGGATGAAGCCGTAGTCCAGGACTATCCATCTGCCCTCGGCATAGCCCTCCTTCCGGTTGACGGTAAGCTCAAGCTCGGCGGACTTCTCCTCCAGCTCGTCGCAGAGGGCCTTGACCTGTATCGTCGAATGGCCGCTCGCGATAACAAACCAGTCGGCGACTATCGTTCTGTCGCCCACATGGATAGCCACGACGTCCAGAGCCTTCTTGCCGCACAGAATTTCACAAAGCTGTTTTACTTCGGTTTCACCGAATCTGTTGTTCATCAGTACCTCCCAAGTCATAATAGGCGCGAAGCGTTGCGGGATGCAAAGCGCCGCCCTTCTTTTTAATATACCAAATACTTCGCCTTAAAGCAAGAAGAATCGCCTTATCAAGCTCCGATTCGGCACGAATTTCCTCAACTCCCTCAAAGCATCGCGAGGGTTCGATAATATCGGCAAGATAGATTATCTTATCGAGCGCGGTCATGCCCGCGTCGCCGGTGGTATGAAGCCTGATCGCCCGCAGGATTGCCAAATCCTCGACCCCATAATCCTTTTTCGCCAAAATAGCGCCGGCCTCGGCGTGCAGAACGGGAAGATACCGTTCTTCACCTGAGGTTAGAGCGAGCAGGTCGTCACAAGACAGCGCTTTGGCGCAGTCGTGAAGCAGGGCGGCGGTAAGGGAGGCGCGCCCGTCCACTCCGTTGTCGTTGGCGAGCTTGACGGCGGTTTTCATAACGCCGACCGTATGATAAAAGCGATTGTGGGGAAGCCTTGCCTTCAGCAGGCGCACCCGTTTTTTATGCCCGGCGGGCGAATACAACCCGTTGGAGTAGATGTAATCCTCAACGGCGGGGGGGACAAGCCCCTGTATCGGCAGGGCGGAGGCGAGGCGGCTTCTTATCTCGGAGGAGGACAGCTCCAAAACGGAGCGGAGCAGGATAACCCTGGCGTTCAGCTTTCGCTCTATCTCCGATGCGGCGGCGTTTTCCATGCCCTCCTGCCCCTTCCGCCGGATGCAGACAAGGGAGCAGTAGCGCGTTATGCGCTGAGGCTCCTTCCAGCTAAGAAACGTGCGGAGCATATCGCTGCCGATGATAAAGAATACCTCGGCAGCAGGATTTTGAGCCGCAAATTGCTCAAGGGTGTCCGCAGTATAGCTGATCCCGCGGCGTTTCAGCTCCATATCGTTGGCGATGAGGTTGGGATGGCCGTTCAGGGCGAGCCTTAGCATCCGCAGTCTTTGGCGCGAGTTTGCGCCCCTTGCGGCGGTCTTGTGCGGGGGAATGCGGTCGATCATAAAGTGAATGCAGTCCAGGCGCAGTTCCTCCATTGCAAGCAGAGCCATCTGAAGATGCCCCATATGTATGGGCTGAAAAGTGCCGCCCAAAATCCCTATCCGCATTTTTTGTTCCATAATGTCATTATAGTATAGCTTGCCCCAAAAGGGCAACAATCAAATTATGGAGACCGCCTATTTCAAAAAAAAGCTCTATGGCGGAAAGAACGCCTTTTCCCGCATAGCGGACGCCGTTTTTTTCCGTGCGTTCATCTTCTGCGCAATCTTCCTTATGCTCCCTGCGGGTGAGCTCAGGTTGCCGCTGGCGCTCTTGCTTTTGACCGCCGCCTGCATCGCCTTAAAAATCCTTGCCGATTTCCGGCTTGCGCGGTTTAGGACGAGGGAGCGGGAGGAGATCGAAAAAAAGCTTAAGCGGCAAAGGTTGCTTCTCATGCCCGAGGATGAGCTTAGAGCGGAGCTGGGAATGGACTTTGCAATTATCCGCCGGTCGAAGGAGGTTGGAATCGACGAGCTGCTTCCGATTATACGCGGGGATTATAAGATATGCTGTTCGGTTTCGCCGTTTAGCAAGGAAGCGCAGGACTTTTGCGCGGCGGTCAAGCCCGAACTGGAGCTAAGGGATATGCTTTCGGTTTTCAGTCCCGAAATTACGCGGGAGGATATGGAGGCGTATATCCGCGCCCAAGTAGCTCTCGGAGCCAAGAGGATTCGCTTTAAGGGTTTCCGTTTGGAGCGGGTAGCCGCGTCCAAATATCTTGTGCTGGGGTTTATGTTGCTTCTGCTTTCATTCTTCGTTCGATATACGATATACTACCGCCTGCTCGCCACTTTGAGCTTTGTCCTTCCGCTGTTTTTCAGACTGCGAACCCTGCAACGGCCTGCCGGATGAGGGATAGGAACGCGGATTTAGTATATTCTTGAAACTCCTTGTAATAATCCCTAAAAAGTGTATAATGGTGTGGAAATAAAGTAGAGTAGGCATTGCGCGTCAAGTGGCAGAGGATGGGAAGTTGCCTCTGCACGAAAAGCGAAAGCTTGCGGTGCAATGCCGCGTCCGCTACTTCATCATGTGAGATATAAGCGCAGTCTCCTTTTTGAAGTGCCGGCAAGGAGAAACGATGAAACGATTTTCTGTTCGGTATCTTGCGGTAACTGGGATGCTGGTCGCGGTCAGCGCGGTTTTAGCGTCCAATTATTGCACCTTTTACATCACCCCCGCCATACGGATAAGCTTTCGGGATATTCCCGTAATCTTTGCGAGCATCTATTGCGGCCCGCTTGCCGGGCTTATTTGCGGCGTTTGTGCCGACCTGCTCGGAACCCTCGTGTCGGGCCTCGGCTTTTATCCGCTTATAACGATATCGGCGGCGCTGATAGGCTTGCTTCCGGGGCTGATATGCCGTCTGGGCTTTAAAAAGCATCCCTTTGGCTTCATAAGCATAGTTACGGGGGTATTCGCCTGCAACATCCTTGCCAATATCGGCTGGACGACCTTGAGCTTGAAATGGCTCTACGGCATGAACTTCTGGGTGCTGTTATCGGTGAGGCTTCCGCAGTACCTCATAATGGCGTGCGTGGAGTCCTACCTGATATTCCTGCTGGTCAGAACGCTCAATAGGGTCTATTGCGACCGCATGAGCTATGAGGAGACGCTGAACTACATCCATACTATCAACTGGCGGGGAAGCAAGCTGGGGCTGTCGAGAACGATAGAGCTTTTAAAGCTCCTGCATAATCCCGAAAAGAAGCTTCGGTTCGTACACATAGCCGGCACCAACGGCAAGGGCTCGACGGCGGCGATGACGGCTTCGATTCTGAGGGAGCAGGGCTATAAGACGGGGCTTTTCGTTTCACCCTATGTGGTTAGGTTCAACGAGAGGATGCAGATAAACGGGGAACATATCTCCGATTCCGAGCTTGCACGGATAGTGTCCAAGGTCAAGCCCTATGCCGAGAGCATGAAGGTGCCGCCAACGGAGTTTGAACTCATCACCGCAGTCGCCTTCACCTATTTCTTCGAGCATTCCTGCGATATAGTGGTGCTGGAAGTGGGGCTGGGCGGCGAGCTGGATTCGACGAACGTTATCGACACGCCTGAGGCGGCGGCTATAACGGCGATAGGCTACGACCATACGCGGATACTGGGCGACAGCATCGAAAAGATAGCCGAGGCTAAGGCGGGCATAATCAAGGACGGGGGCGAGGTTGTTTTTTACGGTACGGACGAGGCGGCTATGCCGGTGATAAGGGAAGCCTGCGAGCGGCACAAAGCCGTGTTGAGCGTGCCGGAGTTCGACAAGCTCAGCCTCCATTCCTATGACGTCAACGGGCAGAGCTTCTCCTATAAGGAGCGAAACAACCTGTGGCTTCCCCTGATAGGCGAATACCAAACGAGGAACGCCGCGCTCGTGCTGGAAGTCGTTGAAGCCCTGAAACGGCGCGGCTGGGAGATATCGGAGGAAGCGGTTTATATTGGGCTTCACAATGTGCGCATACCGGCGAGATTTGAGGTTTTGAGCCGCGCGCCCGTCTTTATCGTGGACGGCGGGCATAATCCCATGGGCGTGGACGGGTCGATGAGAACGGCGGAAAGGCTGTTCCCCGGGCGGAAGTTCCGTGTTATAATGGGAGTGATGGCGGATAAGGACGTGGATTCGATTTTGAGGCGGGTGGTTCCGCAAACTGAGCGCTTTTACGCGGTTGCGCCCGATAATCCGCGCGCGATGGAGGCGGAGGAGCTTTCGCGGCGGGCTTGCGAGCTGGGCGCGGCGGCAAGCCCCTTCGAGACGGTTGAGGCGGCGGTTAGGGCGGCGCTCTTTGAAGCGGGGAGCGAGGATATAATTCTTGCCCTGGGTTCGCTCTATATGGCGGGAGATATACGGGAATTTATCTTTGAGAGGAATAAGGAGGAGCGGGATGGCAAGGCTGTTGACGGGCATTGAGGCGGCAAGGGCAAAGCGGGAGGAGCTTCAAAAGCGGATAGAGCGCTTGCGCGCCCAAGGAACGGTTCCAACGGTGGGGCTGATTCGCGTGGGCGAGAAGCCCGACGATATTCAATATGAGACGGCGGCGGCCAAGCTGTTTGAAAGGCTCGGCATAAGGCTCGAAAAAAGGGTTTTTGCCGAGGACGTTGAAGCAAAACGCCTGCTTTTGGAGATTGAGCGGATGAACCGGGACGAGACGGTGCATGGAATAATGATGTTCCGCCCGCTTCCGCGAAGGCTGAACGAGGAGGCGCTGGTGAACGCCATCGCGCCCCACAAGGATATCGACGGCATGACAAACGCCTCGCTCGCCGGAGTCTTTTTAAACTCCGGCACGGGTTTTGCGCCCTGCACCGCGGAAGCCTGCATGGAGCTGTTGGATTATTACGGAATAGACCCGCGGGGCAAGAGGGCTGTGGTTGTAGGCAGGAGCCAGGTGATAGGCCGGCCGGTCGCCATGATGCTGATGCATCAAAACGCCACGGTTACTATCTGCCATTCCCAAACTGCCGAGCTTTGGAAGCTGTGCCGCGAAGCCGATATTCTGGTTGCGGCGGTGGGTAAGGCGCGCATGATTGACGCCTCCTGCATCGGCAATGGAGCTACGGTGATAGACGTTGGAATCAACGTTATGCCGGACGGGAGCGTAGTCGGGGACGTTGACTTCGATTCGGTCTTTCCTGTTGCGGAGGCGATAAGCCCCGTGCCGCGCGGGGTTGGGAGCTTAACCACAACAATTTTGGCGGCGCATATTGTAAAGGCGGCGGAGGAGAGAAATGAATAGCATTCGTTTGTTGGCTTTGGATATTGACGATACTTTGATAGGTTCGGACTTCAGGCTCGGTGAGCGCACGATTCAAGCGGTTCGGGCGGCAAGGGACAGGGGCGTGAAGATTTTTCTTTGCACCGGCCGTGGATATCTCTCGTCGAGGCCGATACGCGAAAAGCTGGGCGTATCCGAGTATTCCGCCTGTTTTGGGGGCGCGATAGTCGTTCGCGAGTCGGACGGGGAGATTGTCAAGAGCGAGTATATGCGGCCGGAGGACGTCACCTTTGCCATGAAAACCGCGTTTTCGCTCGGACTGCATGCCCAGCTCTATCAGGGCGATCTGGTGATTTTGCGCGAGGAAAGCAAGTTCACCGAGATATATACAAAAAGGCTGGGGCTGGAGTTTCGGGTCGAGCCGGAGCTTCTGGAAAAGCGCTATGAGCAGGTTCCGAAGGTTCTGGTTTATTCCCCTCCGGCTTTTGAGGAGGAGAACGTAGCCCGTATCAGGGAGCTTTTGCCCGCACATCTCCATGTGCTGACCTCCAAACCCGGCTTTATTGAAATTGGAGACAACCGCTCGACCAAGCAGGCGGCATTGATGTGGATGAGCGAGCAATACGGAATACCGAGGGAAAACGTGGCGGCGGTAGGCGACAACACCCTCGATTTGGACATGATCGAATGGGCAGGGCTCGGCTGTTGCGTCGAAAACGGCAATCCAAAGGTCAAGGAGAGGGCGGACATGGTTATCCCCTCCTGCCGCGAGGAGGGCGTGGCGCAGTTCATCGAGCGGTTTATTCTGTAATCACGTTGCTGTTGAAGAAGGCGGGGGTATATTCCAAAGAGGCGGAATCCCTGCCCTGGATAAAAACGTTTTTCAGCCCGACGGCTTCGCAGGCGTCTATACAGCTTTGATATTCGCGGTCGGTTATGCGCCTGTTCAGCGGCTTTGGCATATCAGGGAGCGGAGCATACTGCCGCATCAGCGACAGATGCGTGTCCGTTCCGAAGGAGGCGGCAATCTCGGCTATTATGGCCCTGGAATCGAAGGCGCAGCCGGGGAGAACGAGATGGCGGATTAAAACGCCGCGAAGGGCTATTCCGCGCTCATCGGTTTTAAGATTTCCAACCTGTCGCAACATCTCCGAAATGGCCGCTTTGGCGGTTTCAAAATATGCGTTGGCAGAGGAAAAGCGGAGCGCCAGTTCGGCGCTTTTATACTTAAAATCCGGCAAATAAATATCTATAAGCCCTTCGAGCCGCAAAAGCGCGGAAACCGAGGTGTAGGCGTTGGTATTGAATACGATGGGAATCTTCAGCCCGCGCTCCTTTGCGAGATGCAGAGCTTCGGCAATCGCCGGTATATGCGGAGTTGGGGTGACCAGGTTGACGTTGTGCGCGCCCTGCTTTTGCAGATGCAAAAAAGCGTCGGCAAGACGGGATATATCGAAGACCTCGCCGGCGCGTCCGTCCCGAAGCTCGTGGTTCTGGCAAAAAACGCATCTGAGGTTACAGCCCGAAAAGAAAACCGCGCCGGAGCCTAAAAACCCGCTAATCGGCGGTTCCTCATAGTGATGCAGTCCTATTCTTGCTATGCGGGGCTTGTCGTATGCGCCGCAGAATCCACAGCTGGAGCTTCTGTCGGTTCGACAGTTGCGCGGGCAGAGGGTACAGGCATTCATCAGCCGAATACTCGTCTGCCGCAAACGAAATTGCGATTCCAGTATTTGGTGTCGTCGGAGGAGAAGGAGCTTCTTACAACCTCGCCTTGGGACATGGAGGCGTGGATGAACCTGCCGCCGCCGATATATATGCCGGTATGATTAACCTCGTCGGTCGAATCGCTCTTGAAGAATACCAGATCCCCCTCCTTCAAGTCGTCGATGGAGGAAATAAGAGTCCAATTCGATTTTTTGGAGAAGCTGTTGGCGGTTACCCTGCTCGTGCTTACGCCACAGCTCCTAAGACAGTAGTAAACGAGTCCGGAGCAGTCAAAGGTGTTCGGCCCCTCGTCGCCCCATACATATTTTTTGCCCATCTGATCCCTGGCACAGGCAACAAGCCCGCTCGCGCTGTTGGAATAAGAGCCGCTACCGCCGCTCGAAACAGTCGGGCTGGGGGAGGGGGTCGGGGTCGGATCGTCGCCGATTATGGGAATATTCCCCTCGGAATCGGGAGTTGCGGTAACTTTGGGAGTTGCTGTAACTTTGGGGGTTGCCGTAGCCTTGGAAGTGGCGGCAGAGCCGGTTTGGGTGGGACTGGAGGTTTTGGTTGCCGCCGTCGCCC
The DNA here is from genome assembly GCA_030527115.1 of Clostridia bacterium. GTDB lineage: Bacteria > Bacillota > Clostridia > Christensenellales > CAG-138 > JAQUTY01. The sequence goes on along the minus strand of JAUNBM010000017.1, from coordinate 14,852 downwards.
TCGGAGTCGGAGTTGGGGTGGGCGTGGGCGTGACCTCCTCAAAGACGGTCAGCGAGATGGCTTCGGTCGAATAAAGCAGTTGGAAATCGTCGACCGAGAAAACGCCGTTGGCGGGGAGCGAGTTGTTCATCTGGAACAGCATAACCGCCGCCTCGGTCTTTGGGCCGAAATAGCCGCTGATCTTATCGCTGTAATAGCCCAGCTCCGTCAGGCGCGACTGAATGCCGCGGATATCGGAGCCTATGTCAAAGAGACGCACCTGGTAGGGCGGCGCGCTGGTTGAAAAGATTATCTCCTGCAAAACGCTGTCCGCAATCCCGGTCATATCCAAACCCAAAGAGCGCTGGACGAGCTTTACCGCCGCCTCCGTGGCCTCATTGAAGGAGGTCGAGGGCTCGTCATAGTCGATATAGCCGAGTTGCATGAGCCGCTCCTGCAAGGCGGCGACAGCGGGGCTTTCGTCTCCGAGTGAAAGCGTATAGAATTCCGATACGAGGATTGCGCTCGACGGGCTCGGCACGGCTGTGGTAAACAGGGGAGTGGGGGAGGGGGTTGGGCTTGGAGCGGAGTCTAAGGCGAGATCGCCCATCTCCGGAGCGGCTTCAGCTTCCACGGTGTCGGCGCGGATAACGAGCGAAATGACAAACAGGCCGGAGATAATGAGCAAAGCGGCTCCGGCACACAGAAGAAAAGTCCTGCTGATCAGCGACGGACTCTTGGTTCGTTTCCTGTTTCTCAGCATACATTCATTATACTACAAAAAACGCGGTACAAAATGAAATTTTTTAAAATTTATTGGGCTTTTTACGGGCATGTGCTATAATACGTTAAGTAAAGGAGGCAGTTGATGGCTATAGAAGGTTTTCCGTTGGGATTGAGGTTCGCGCTTGCGGAGCAGTCCGGGCAGGCAAAGAGAGATTGCTGGAAAAGAGCGCTCCGCTTTGCTTTCTGCGTTGAGTTTGCGGGAGCGAAGCTGTATGAGCTTAGTTTGCCGGACGAGGACTGCTATATATGTATACTCGGCGCCCATAATATCACGCAGGGGCGCGGGCTGACCCGGTTGCTTAGAAGGGATGAGACGCTGAAAACGCAACTCACCCCGGTTAACCCCATCGTCCAGCAAAACAGGCTTGAGTCCTTTGAGAGCCTGTTTGTGAGCCTTGGAACCGTTGGCGAAAGGGGTCACATCGAGCGCACCGAAGCAGGGCTGGAGCTGTTGCCCGAGAGCGTCCCGCCCGTGGCGTCCAAACCGCGAAATCATAACATTCTTATCGCCGCTCACGGGGCTTACGGCCGTTCGCCCTATCGGATGCTGGAGCTGTGCGGCGACGCGGCGATGGAAAAAACCGACAGGCATTTACAGCTTTTCCCGCTGTTTGAGGACGCCGACGGGTTGATGGAAGCCGTTGTCGGCTGGCGCAGGGGACGCTTTTTGAGTTGCACCGCCCACGATGCAGACCTAAACCCCATCTTAGCGCATTACGGCGTGCTTCCAAACCGAAAAGTCGTTATCGAGGCGGCGGCGATAGCGGGGAGAAACCGGTCTCATCAAAAGCCGGTCGAGCTTTTGAGTTCCTTCGGCGTCGGAGAGCTTATCGCCCATGCGCTCAACGCAGGTTATACCGACATCTCCCTCTTAATCGGGGATACGCTGTGCTTCGACTGCGGCGTGGGGCTGTTGTCCGCCCTCGGTTTTCGCTTCTATGACGAGGAGGGAAACGAGACGACAAGGCTCAGCTCGGTCTGTTCCTTCGATGTGAACGGGCGCAATCCCAAGCTGGGCGCGGCTTCGATCAAGGCGTATTGCAGTCGCACGCTTCCGCTCTCCGGCAAAAACGGAGCGGTGGAGCAGATGCTTGAGTTGCCGGGCGAACCGGAGGAGAGCCTCAGAAGGATTGCGGAGGGAGCGGGCCGCCTTGCCGCCGTGCATCCCTATAAGGCGGAACAAGCGGGAGCCGGAAGCGGCGGGGGAATAGGTTACGCTTGTTCGGCATTTTTGCAGGCCGAGGTCAAGGATATGTCCAATTTTGTGCTGGAAGAAGGCGGGTTGGTGCAGGCGGTTAAGCTTTCGCGCTATACTGTGCTGATCTATGACGGGCTGAGCGGCGAAGGTCTGCGAGAGGACGGGTTGCTCGCCCGCATAGTCGGGCTTTGCCGCGAGCTGAAAAAGACCGTGTATGTGGCGGCGGCAGAGTTTTCGCCCGAGGCGCTGGATTACTTCAGCTCCCACAGGGGAGTATTGAAGCATATCCGGCTTCCAAAGGAGGAGGGGGAGGTTTCGGACTTCCTTCGCACAGCATTCGGCAGTATAGCGGATTAAAACCGCATTGCGCGCCGACATAAATAGTGATACTATAAATATAGAATATTTTTTGGAGGACTTTTCCTATGCGAATGGTGGATTTGATTGACAAGAAGGTTGCCGGAGGCGAACTGAAGCACGAGGAGATAAAGCAGATTATCGACGGCTTTGTTTCGGATGAGATTCCCGATTATCAGATGGCGGCGTTCATGATGGCGGTGGTTTTTCAGGGCATGACCGACCGCGAGACGGCGGACTTAACCATGTCCATGATGTATTCGGGCGAGATAGTCGACCTGTCCGAAATAAAAGGGATAAAGGTGGATAAGCACTCTACCGGCGGAGTGGGAGACACTACGACGCTGGTTGTTGCGCCCTTGGTGGCGGCGTGCGGCGGAACGGTTGCGAAGATGTCCGGACGCGGACTTGGGCATACGGGCGGCACCTTGGACAAGCTGGAATCCATTCCGGGCGTTTGCATCGAGCAACCCATGAGCAGGTTCAAGGAGATAGTGAACAATATAGGCGTTGCGGTTATCGGGCAGACGGGAAATCTGGTTCCCGCCGACAAGAAGATGTATGCGCTGAGGGATGTTACCGGAACGGTCAACAGCATCCCGCTGATAGCGTCGAGCATCATGAGCAAAAAGCTTGCCGCGGGCACCGACGCGATAGTTTTGGACGTAAAGACGGGAAGCGGAGCCTTCATGCAGACCGTTGAGGACGCTGAAAAGCTGGCGCGGCTGATGGTTCAGATAGGAAGGCTGGTCGGCCGCAGTTGCGTAGCCGTAATAACCGATATGAATCAGCCTCTTGGGCTCGCGGTGGGCAACGCGCTGGAGGTTCGCGAGGCGGTTCAGCTCCTGTCCGGCGAAATAAGCAAGGGCGACCCGCTCTATGAGGTTTGTATGTTGCTCGGCGTGCATCTTCTGTTGCTCAGCAAGCTCGCTTCCGATGAGGACGAGGCGCGGGCGATGCTTGAGGGCGCGTTGAGCCGGGGCGAGGGGCTCGAAAAGCTCCGCCAGATGATAGCCGCAGAGGGCGGAGACGCCTCCTATATCTGCATGGAGCGCATTGACGAGCTTTGCAAGGTCAAACACAAGCTCGAAGTGCGCGCCAAAAAAGCTGGCTATATCAGCTCGATTCACGCGGAGCGAATCGGAACTGCGGCGCAGATGCTCGGCGCGGGACGGGCAACGAAGCAGGACGTTATCGACCCGGCGGTAGGCCTGGTCATGAATAAGAGGCTTGGCGACTATGTAGCCGAAAACGAGCCGCTCTGCACCATGTATATCAACGATGATACGCGGCTTGACGACGCGCTGGAAACCTTCTATTCGGGACTGGAGATATCCGAAAACAAGCCCGATTACCGTCCGATGATCTATGATATCGTTCGGGAGTAGATGATGAAACAGCTTATCGCCATCGACGGATACAGCCTTATGTATCGCGCTCATTATGCGCTTGCCGATATGGCTACGCGGTCGGGCGCGCCGACAGGGGCGTTGCACGGGTTCTGCTCCATGCTTTTAAAGCTGGTCGAGCGTAAGCCGGACTATATGCTCGTAGCCTTCGATTCCCACGGGCCGACGTTCAGGCACGAGCGGTATTCCGACTATAAGGCGGGCAGAAAGCCCATGCCTGAGGAGCTTAGGATACAGATACCGCAAATCAAGGAATTGTTAGCGTTGATGGGGATAAGGACGCTGGAGCTAAAGGGCTACGAGGCGGACGATATTTTGGGAACGGCGGCGAGGCGGTTTGAAAGCTTAGGCATAGCCTCCCTGCTGGTTACCGGCGACAGGGATGTTTTACAGCTCGTGTCCGACAGCGTGAGCGTCCTGCTTACAAAGCGCGGAATAACCGATACCGTGCAATACAGCCCCGCGAGCCTCAAGGAGCAGTACGGGCTTACTGCCGGGCAGATGGTCGATTTGAAAGCGTTGATGGGCGACGCCTCCGACAACATTCCGGGAGTTATGGGCGTTGGAGAAAAGACCGCCGTTAAGTTGCTTGCGGAGTATAGCTCCCTTGAAGGAGTATATGAAAATATCGGCAGGATAAAGGGCAAGCTTCAGGAGCGCCTTTCGGAGCATAAGGCGGAGGCGGAACTGAGCTTCTGGCTCGGAAGGATCAACACCGATGCGCCGATTGAGATGCGGCCGGAGGACTTCGCATTTTCGCCCGAAATGCTCGCGAAGGCCAAGCCGCGCCTGATGGAGCTTGAACTCAGGAGCATCGCCTCCAAGCTTCCCAAGTCCCAAGCCGCAGAGGAGGAGAAAACCGCCGCGCAAAAGCCGGTGCTGATTACCGATATTGGGACGCTGAACGAGGTTTTAACTGCAAATAAAGGGGCGGAGCGCGTCGCCCTGCTGGTGAATAACGGGGTCAATTTTGCCTTCGACGGAGCGCGGCACTATCTGGTCGCGGCGGGGGACAGCCTCTTTGACGCGCCCATCGAGACGGAGGAGATAAGATATTCGCTCAGCGCCTTGTTAAAGAGCGCCGGAATACTCACCTACGATGGAAAGAAGCTGATGCATTGGCTGGAGGATTCGGGCGTGCGCATCGAATTCGACGCGATGATTGCGGACTACCTTTTAAACGCCAACCGGCCGAGCGCCGGACTTGAGGCGCTTGCGCAGGATATCCTCGGAGTTGAAACAGCCAACGCCGCCCAGCTCTTTGAGATGGACAGGGTATTGTCGGCGCGGTTGCAGGAGGCGGGGCTGACCGGGTTGTACCGGGAGCTGGAGCTTCCCCTCGAATATGTGCTGTTCGAGATGGAGCGCGAGGGGGTAAGGGTGGACGCTTCGGCGTTGCGCGAACTCCACGCTGATTTTGCCTCGCGAAGCGCAGAGCTGGAAAAGCGGATCTTTGAGCTTGCGGGCGAAAGCTTCAACATCCTTTCGCCAAAGCAACTCGGACTGGTGCTGTTTGAAAAGCTAAAACTGCCGCCGGGCAAAAAGAATAAAAGCGGCTATTCGACGGATTCGGAAACGCTGGAGGCTTTGCAGGACAGGCATGAGATAGTGAGGCTGATCCTCGACTACCGCTTTTTTTGCAAGCTGGACAGCACCTTCGTCGAGGGTTTGGAGAAGTGTATCAACAAGCGGGACGGGCGGATACACACGCATTATCAGCAGGGGGTTACGGCGACGGGACGGCTGTCCAGCGTCGATCCCAATCTGCAAAACATTCCGGTCAGAACGGGCGAGGGCAGGGAGATTCGCAAGGCGTTCGTGCCTTCTGCGGGGAACGTCCTTGTGGGAGCCGATTATTCGCAGATAGAGCTGAGGTTGCTCGCCCATATCAGCGGCGACGAGGGCCTGATAGCCTCCTTCCAAAATGGGGAGGACATTCACAGGCGAACCGCCTCTGAGGTATTTCAAACGCCCTTCGAAAAGGTCAGCTCAGAACAGCGGAGCGCGGCTAAGGCGGTGAATTTCGGCATAATCTACGGAATCAGCGATTACGGGCTGGCGACTAACCTTGGGATACCGGTTAAGCAGGCGGCGGGCTACATAAGGGACTATCTCGGAAAATATCCTAAGGTTAAGGAGTATATGGCGCGCTCCGTTGAGGAGACGAGGGAGAGGGGCTATGCCAGGACGCTCATGGGCAGGATAAGGCCTGTTCCGGAGTTGAAGCAGAGCAACTATAACGTGCGTTCCTTTGGCGAGAGGATTGCCATGAATATGCCTATCCAGGGCAGCGCCGCCGATATAATCAAGCTGGCGATGATAGGCGTGAGTAAAAGATTGCGGGAGGAGAGGTTGCAGGCGAAGCTGATTCTTCAGGTGCACGACGAGCTGATAGTCGATTCCCCCGCGGAAGAAGCGGAGCGGGTTGCGGCTATTCTTACCGAATGTATGGAGGGCGTGGCCGAGCTTCGGGTGCCGCTGGCGGCAGAGGCGAAGATTGGACTGAGCTGGTACGAGACAAAGTGATGCCGGATATTATCGGAATTACCGGCGGCATAGGAAGCGGAAAGAGCCTGACCGCCGCACAATTTAAAAAACTCGGAGTTCCCGTTTTGGATGCGGACGCGATAGTCGGCGAGCTGTATGAAAAAAGCGCCGCGCTGAAGGAGGGGCTTGCCGCCGAATTTGGCGAAGGGGCGCTGAACGGGGACGGGACGGTCAACCGGGGCTATATCGCCGGACGCGTCTTTTCCGATTCTCAGAGCTTGGAGCGTTTGAACGCGCTCGTCCACCCGCTTGTGAAAGCCGAGCTGTTAAGGCGTTCAAAGGCTTACGACGCGGTGGTATGGGATGTTCCGCTGTTGTTTGAGTGCGGGTTGGAGGCGTTTACCGCCGCGGTTGTGGTCGTGCTGGCGGACAGGGACAGGAGAATTTTGCGGGTTATGGGGCGAAGCGGCTTGACGAAGCGGGAAATTGAGGATAGAATGAACGCCCAGCTTCCCGATTTTTGCCGGATGCAACGTGCGGACTACGTTTGCATAAACAACGGGAGCGAGGCGGAGCTTGAAGGGGAGGTTAAGAGGATTTATGACGATTTTTGCAAGGGGCGGGGCCTGTGAAGAATAGAAAGCTTACGATTTTTTTAGTCTGCGCAATCATAATCTGCGCCATTTTACTCCTCCTGTTCTTTGCCGCGCCTGCGGTGCTAAAGCAGAGGTATAGGTTGAGCTATCTCGACGAGATACGGGCGAGTTCGGAGGAGTTTGAGCTGGACATTACGCTGGTATGCGGCTTGATTCATACGGAGAGCAAGTTCAATCCGTCGGCGGAGAGCCGGGCGGGAGCTATCGGAATGATGCAGATCATGCCCGCAACGGGCGAGGAGATAGCCGCCGCGCTGGACATCGAGGGCTTTGAAACCGAGATGCTCTATCAGCCTGAGCTGAACATACGCTTCGGCTGTTACTATCTGTCCATGCTCATAGAGCGCTTCGACGGCAACGTTTATATCGCGCTTGCGGCATATAACGCCGGGCCGGCGAGGGCGCGGGAATGGGTGGACGAATATGGGCTGAGCGAGGAGGGACGGATACGATACATCCCCTATCCCGAAACCGACAATTATGTGGACAGGGTAATCCGCGCCCAGGACGTTTACCTCATGCTGTACGAGGATAAATTGGAGGACGATTGATGCTGGAGCTGATTCTTGCGGCTTGCATATTGGCGCTGGATCTGGTAACGAAACATCTTGCGGCCGCCTACTGGACGACCCCGGTGGAGCTTATTCCGGGGGTCGTGAGGCTGACCTATCTTGAAAACACGGGCGCGGCGTGGGGGATGCTGAGCGGGGCGCAAGTCTTTTTCATCATCCTGACCGTCCTGTTTTGCGCGGCCTTGGTTACGCTTGTCATAAGAAATCACAGGGGGATGACGAAGCTGTCGAAGATTATAGCCTCGCTTATCTTCGCGGGAGCGCTGGGCAACCTTATCGACAGGGTGTTCTTGGGCTATGTGCGCGATATGATAGAGCCGACCTTCATCTCGTTTCCGGTTTTCAATGTGGCGGACAGCGCGATAGTAATTGGAACCATCCTGCTTGCAATCGAGGTATTGTTTATCAAGGATAATCTGTTCGCCGTTGTAGAGCGAGACATAAAATCCATCAAGAAAAAGAAAGATGAATGAGGAGCTGAACCTTCGCGTCCCTTTGGGCGGGGAGCGGGTCGATAAGTTTATAGCCGCCAATACCGGGCTGTCCCGCGCATATGCGCAAACGCTGATAGCCGACGGGAAGGTTTGGGTAAACGGAGCCGCCGCAAAGAAGAATACCGTGCTTCGGGACGGCGATGAGATAAGGCTGGTTTTAGCCCCGCGTGAGGAGATACGCGCCTTTCCGCAGGACATTCCGATTGAGATAGTTTATGAGGACGCGGATATCTGCGTCATTAACAAGCCGCAGGGCATGGTCGTGCATCCCGCGCCTGGAAATCCGAGCGGAACGCTGGTCAACGCCCTGATGTTTCATCTCGACGCGCTTTCCGAAACCGGCGGGGAGGCTGAACGACCGGGAATCGTTCACCGGATAGATAAGATGACGAGCGGCCTTTTGGTGGTCGCCAAAAACGACCTTGCTCACGAGAGCCTGGCGGGCCAGTTTGCAGCGCATACGGCAAGAAGAAGCTATCTCGCGCTGGTACACGGCAACGTGAGGGAGGACGGCGGCACGGTGCGGGCAAGCATAGGGCGGCATAAAACCGACAGGACGAGGATGGCGGTTCTGCCCGACGGCAAGGATGCCGTAACCCATTTCAGGACGCTGGAAAGATTCGGCGCGGTCACGCTCCTGCAACTGGAGCTGGAGACGGGAAGGACGCACCAGATACGGGTGCATATGAAGCATATCCGCCACCCGATATTGGGGGACGCCGTATATGGTTCGGCGGACGAAAGGCTCGGCTTTAAGGGGCAGGCGTTGCACGGTTACAGACTGCGGCTGATTCATCCGAGAACGCAGGAGCCGATGGCTTTCTTCGCGCCCCTGCCCGAATACTTTAAAAAAGCCTTGCTCAGCTTCGGTTCGCGCTTGGAATTTGAAAAGGAGATCTTTTGCGATGAGTAGGAGGCTCTGCTGTATCATAATTGCAACGGCTCTGCTTCTAAGTTGCTTCGGCTGTTCGACCGGGGAGGGGAACGCGGCTGATTCGGGCGCGACCTTCGACCCGCCAAAAGCCGGAGAATCTGCCTCCGGAGAAACGAACGCGCCTTCCACGACCTTTGCGGAGGACTGGGGGCAGGTTCTTGCGGACTTGGACGAAGAAATCTTTTATTGGTATGCGAGCCGCAACTATCGCGCCTTCGCTGAGATAAAACCGCGCATAGGGGACTTAGCAGATCGCATCGAGGCGCGGATAACGCTTGGAAGCTTCAGCGCCGATTCGGCTTTGGAGGAGATTGCGGCGATAGAGGGCTTTTTAGGTCGGTTAAACGAGATTGATCGCGACAGGTTAAGCGACAGCGAGCGGTATTCCTGCGAGACGATTGAAAGAGGCCTTGTCAATCTGCTTCAAGAGCGCGAGAGCTTTGCCTACTCTGAGCCGCTGACTCCCTATGCCGGGGAGCATATAGAACTGCTGTTGTTCCTGCTGACCTTCGATATAGAGAGCGTTGAGGACGCACAGATCTATCTGAAGCTGATGGCGGAGTTGCCCGCTTACATGGATCAGCTTATCGCGCATGAGATAAACCGGGCGGAAGCGGGTCTGTTTATGACGGAGCGGGCGCTCGTTGCGGTACTCAATGATTTGGAGGCGATAATTTCGGGTTTTGAAGCCGCTTCGCTCCGTCCGGCGTTCGAGCTGAAAATCAGGAGTATTGAGGGGATAAGCTCCGAGACGGCAAACGGGCTTCTTTCCGAGCATGAGATCCTGCTGCAAACCGCATATCTTCCCGCCTACACCGCCTTGTACGACGCTTTACAGTTGCTCTTGCCCTATTGCCGCGAGGAACTGGGGCTGACGACCGCGTTTGGAACCGAGGGCGGCGAGTTGTTTGAGCTGATGGTGAGGGAGAATGGCGCGTCCGGGCTCAGCGTGGCGGAGGCGAGGGAGCTGTTGGAGAACGGCTTGCAGGACATTCAACTGTTCTTTGCCCTGCTTTACGGTGAGGATCCCGAGCTGTTCGCCATGGAAATCAATACGAGCGTTGCGACTTTCGATGAGGCGGAGGCTTATATGACCGGCATAATGGAGGGCGTTGTTCCAAGCATCGCTATGCCTGAGTATGAGGTTTACAGCTTCCCCCACGAGCTTGAGCATCTGCAGATTCCAATGCTGTATCGCGGCGGCGCGGTTATATGCGCGGAGGGCGGGGAACTGTCCCTGTTCGATTTTGCCCGAACCGTCTATCCCGGCGAGGCGTATCTGAACGCCTTTAACGCCGAAGAAGCGAAGGCCTCGTTTTTAAACTGCCTGCCGCCCGAAGGCTATGAGGAGGGCTGGGCGCTGTATTCGGAGCTTTTGTTTGCGTCGAACGCTGGGGAATACGGCGTGGACTACTGTCAGTTTCGATTTTTGGACTCCATGTACAACACGCTGTTGCTTGCGTCGTCGAGTATAATGGTCAACTATTACGGCTATTCCGAGGCGGCGCTTGCCGACTATCTTGAGGGCTATCAAATGCGGCAGTTTGCAGAGAGCTACTATCAAACGGTAACCGCCATGCCCGACTATCATCTCGCCTCCGCGCTGGGCTATTGCAATGTGCTGGCGATTTTTGAGCTGGACGAGTCCGAAACCTATGAGGAGGCACAGGGGTTCGTCGAGGACTTTTTAAAGCTGGGGACGGGATATTTCGATATTATTTCGCAGGAGCTGCAGAGAAAATACGGCTAATCTTGGGCTTGACAAGCGGCAAAGGAAGCTGTAATATGCAGTAAAGGCTATGAGAAAGAGGAGTACGCACGCGAGCCCTTAGAGAGAGAACCCCATGGCTGGAAGGGTTTTCGGGACATCAACTGCGGAAGGTCGCTTTTGAGCCGGCGGGGTGAAAGCATCAGCCCCGCCCGCACAGCTGCGTTATGGCTTTGAGGGAGATGCATTTTGCATCTAACAAAGGTGGTACCGCGAACGCCCGTTTCGTCCTTTGACGAGACGGGCTGATTTTATTTTAAGAGGTGATACTATGAAGCAAGAACTGCCAAAGACCTATGACCACGCGAGCGTGGAGGGCAAATGGTACGCAATTTGGGAGAAGGCGGGCTATTTCAACCCGAGACCGAATCCCGACAAGGAGCCGTACTGCATAGTCATGCCGCCCCCGAATATCACCGGCAAGCTGCACATGGGCCACGCGATAGACAATACGATGCAGGATGCGCTCATTCGATATAAGCGGATGAACGGCCATGAAACGCTCTGGCTTCCGGGGACGGATCATGCGTCGATCGCGACCGAGGTGAGGATAGTGGAGGATATGGCAAAGCAGGGTCTCAAAAAGCAGGACGTGGGCAGAGAGGGCTTTTTAAAGCGGGCGTGGGACTGGCGCGAGGAGTATGGCGGAGCCATCGTTCAACAGCTTCGAAAGATCGGCTCGTCCTGCGACTGGGACAGGGAGCGGTTCACGATGGATCAGGGGTGCAACCATGCGGTCATCAAGGTCTTTAAGCGCCTCTATGACAAGGGACTCATCTATCGGGGCGACAGGATAATCAACTGGTGTCCCCGGTGTAAAACCGCGCTGTCCGACGCCGAGGTTGAATATCAGGAGCAGGACAGCCACCTTTGGCACATCCGCTACGACGCCCCCGACGGGAGCTTTGGCATAACGGTTGCGACAACGAGGCCCGAAACCATGCTCGGAGATACGGCGATAGCCGTGCATCCCGACGATCCGCGGTATAAGGACGTAGTTGGAAAAACGGTCGTAATTCCGGCGGTCGGCCGTGAAATCCCGATAGTCGCGGATGAATACTGCGAGATGGAGTTTGGAACCGGCGCGGTAAAGATCACGCCGGGACACGATCCCAACGACTTTGAGGTGGGCAAGCGTTGCAATCTGCCGACTATCCTCGTTATGACCGACGACGGGCATATCAACGAGCTGGGCGGGAAGTATGCGGGGCTCGACCGTTACGAGTGCCGCAGGCAACTGACGGAGGACTTGAAAGCGTCGGGCAATCTCGTCAAGGTGGAGAACTATACTCACAACGTGGGAGCCTGCTACCGCTGTCATACGACAATCGAATCAATGGTGTCGAAGCAATGGTTTGTCAGCATGAAAAAGCTGGCTGAGCCCGCGATTGAAGCCGTAAAGAACGGGGAGATCAGGTTTGTGCCGGAGCGCTTCTCCAAGACCTATTTCAACTGGCTCGAAAATATCCGCGACTGGTGCATCTCGCGCCAGCTTTGGTGGGGACACCGGATTCCGGCGTATTACTGCGACGAGTGCGGAGAGATGACGGTCTCCGAAACCCCGTTGAGCGCCTGTCCCCATTGCGGCAAGGAGGTGCGGCAGGACGAGGACGTGCTGGACACCTGGTTCAGCTCAGGGCTCTGGCCGTTTTCAACGCTGGGCTATCCCGATTCCACCGGGGATATAGAAAAGTATTATCCGACGAGTACGCTCGTGACGGGCTACGATATAATCTTCTTCTGGGTGGCGCGAATGATAATATTCGGCTATGAGGTGATGGGCGAAAAGCCGTTCAACACGGTGTATATCCACGGCCTGCTCAGGGATTCGCAGGGGCGGAAGATGTCGAAGTCGCTCGGAAACGGCATAGACCCGCTGGAAATAATCGAAAAATACGGGGCGGACGCGCTCCGGTTCTCGCTCGTCACGGGAAATTCGGCGGGCAACGATATGCGCTTCTATATCGAGAAGGTGGAGGCGGCGCGCAACTTCTGCAACAAGATTTACAATGCAACGCGCTTCGTCCTCATGAATGTTGAGGAGGGAGTGGAATATGGCATTGAGCCGTCCAAACTCGGTACGGCGGATAAGTGGATATTAACCGAGCTGAATCGCATAATCGCAGAGGTGAGCGCGAACCTCGATGCGTTCGAGCTGAATATGGCGGCGCAGAAGATATACGACTTCATCTGGTCGGAGTTCTGCGACTGGTACATTGAGCTTGCCAAGAGCGCGCTCTACGGCGGGGATCTGGAGGCAAAGCGCAACTGTGTGGCAACGCTCATCCATGTGCTAAGCGAAGAACTCAAGCTCCTGCATCCGTTCATGCCGTTCATCACCGAGGAGCTTTATCAACAGCTTCCGGGCGCGGAGGAGACGATAATGCTCTCAAGCTGGCCAAATGCGCGCAAAGACTACGACTTCCCCGAGGCGGTGGGGCTGATGGATACGGTCGCGGACGTGGTTCGCTCAATTCGCAATCTCAGGGCGGAGCGGGGCGTTGCGCCGTCTCAAAAGGTGGACGCTTTGATAGTCGTGCCCGATGCGAGGGCTTTTGGCGATGCTATTCCCTATTTTTCCAAGCTGGCGGGGCTGGGCGAGGTTCAGCTTGCCGAAAGGTTGCCAAAGCCGAAGGCCGGCGACATCCATCTCGTTTGCGCGGGAGCGGAGGTGCTGATACCGCTCGCTTCGCTCATGGATATCGAAAAGGAGCTTGCGAGGCTGGACAAGGAGATTGAAAACGCCGAGCGCGAGGTTAGCCGCGCAGAGGGCAAGCTTGCCAACGAGGGTTTCGTTTCAAAAGCGCCCGCCGCGGTCGTTGAGGAGGAGCGGAGAAAGCTCGCGGTCAATACCGAGACGCTGAAAAAGCTCCAACAGCGAAAGGAATCCCTGCTGGCGGAATAAAGGTGGATAAGGGGAAGCGCGTTCCTGCGCTTCCCGGTTTACGGGGCATTGAAAAGCAAAGGCATAGAGGAATACAGGCTTATCAACCGGCGGCCGGCTCTTTGGGCGGCGCTGGGGACGCTCGCGGGCGTCTGCCTGTCGATGCTACTTTCGCATACAGCCATGGGCGTAGCGGCGGCGGCTTTCGGGCTGGGCTTTTTGCTCCTGCGGGAGCGGGCGGACGGCTTTTCAACGGCGTTTTTCTTTATGATGCTCTCGCTGGGGAGCAGATTCGCCTTTGCCAATATCGAGCTTGGGTTTGAGGACTCGGCTTTTATGCGCTTCATCGCAGGGCTTCGTTTCGATATCGAGGACGCGGTATACGAGCTTTTCGGAAACGACGCAGGGATAGTCAAGGGCTTGCTTTTGGGCGACAGATACGACATGACCGCCGAGATATATGAGATCTATGTCAACAACGGGGTCGCGCACCTGTTTGCTGTTTCGGGTTTGCACGTCACTATCCTGAGCGCGGTCGTTTTGCGCATCTTCCGGTTCGTCAAAAGATGGCTCCGGTATCTGCTGGTAGCGGCGTTTTTGCTCGTATATGTATGCCTCACGGGACTGTCGCCGTCGGCAACCAGGGCCGCCGTGATGTTGCTCGTGGTTTTGCTGGCAAAGGCGCTGGAGAAAAGGCCGGATCATCTGTCGGCGTTCTGCATCGCGCTGACGGTGGTGTTGCTTCTGTTCCCGTCCTCAATCACCCGCCTGAGCTTCCTGCTTTCGTTCGGCTGTATCTACGGCCTTTTAACGTTCGAACCCCGGCTCAAAAGCTGGTTGCATCTCCCCGACAACAAGGCGTTCGATCTGCTCGTTTCGGGCCTGGCGGTAAATCTCGCGATACTCCCGTGGTGCGCCTACTTCTTTTCGGGCGTGTCGTATACCGCAGTTCCCATCACCATTCTGATACTCCCGCTATCCTCCATTCTCATCGTATCCTCCTTCGTGGCGGTGCTGTTGCAGTTTGCCCTGCCCTGGCTTGCGGGCGTGGTGGCGCTGATACCCAAGGGGATGATTGTGTGCATCAATTTCCTTCTAAAAACCGCCGATATAGGGCTGATGCCGATAAAGCCGCCCCACCTGACGGCGGCGGCGCTTTGGTTCGTCGGGCTGTTCTTTCTCTCCCCATATTATCTCCCCGGACGGGAGCGGATACCCTATGAGGGCATAATAATCACCGCGCTTTCGGCGGCATTGTGGGTCTTGCTCTAACCCCTATCTTGAGCGGAGGGGGCAGTCGTCGTTTATGGCTTTCATACGGGAGGCGA
>JAUNBM010000061.1 GCA_030527115.1 Clostridia bacterium | reverse complement strand
TTTTACATGATTTTGGTTCGTGTCGGTATTCTGTAGTAAATTCCCAAAGTAAGTTCCATAGTGGAAGTTGGAGCGGCGAATGCTAAACGGACTTGTTTGGAGCGTTTTAATCAAAGATGGAGCTATATAGCCGGCTCTTGCAGGATTTCGGACAGGATTTTTACCAGCCCGGCAGGATTCTCAATCATGGGCAGGTGGCAGGAGTTGCTTACAAATCGGATTGAAACCCTGTCCATAATATCTTGCGGCAAAAACAGCTCCGCATAATGCTCCTGCCCAACCGCCTTTCCCCTGTCTCCGAATATTAGGTATACGCTCCCGCGGCAGGCGCGAACATCTGCAAGCAGATCGAAGTTGTCGCCCAGCGAATGAATCAGTTCCGGAGCGTAATAGGGCACTTTGCCCGAAACATCCTCGCAACCGACGCGCCGTACCGTTCCATATGCTCCGTCGTCATCAGATTGCGGTAAAACCCGCCCGAAGGCACGGGGTTGCTCTCGATTAGGATCACCTTTTTGGGTTGGCGCTTAAACAGCCTCGCCGCCTTTAATGCCGTTTGCCCGCCCATACTGTGCCCGATGAGAACGTCCCAGTCGTGCGCTCCATAGACGCCTGCAACCCAGCCGGCGATATCGTCCACCGTTTCCGCTTCGGACAGCATCTTCCGGGGGTATTCAACATAGGTGAGATTATAGTCCGCTAAGCCGTCCCGCACGGATTCCCAGACGGCCGGCGCGCACTTCGCCCCATATAATACCAGTCCCCTCATGGCTTGCCCCCCTATTTTTGCGCAGGGTTCTTTGCTGTTTTTCCAATTCTTGCGGCGCTTATATTTTGCTCTTCCATCATTTGGAATTGGCGGCTCCGCAACACTTTTTATACTTTTTTCCGCTTCCGCAGGGGCAGGGGTCGTTTCTGCCTACGGTCTGTTCCGCGACATAGACCTTCGAGGCGCGGAATCTGCGCAGAATCTCCTCCCGCTCCTCCGGTGTTTTTATCGCGTCCCACTCCGGCAACGTATAGAGCCAGTCCGCCTTTGCGTCCAGCATATTGTAATACAGCTTGTCCAAATCGACCCGCAACTCCACCAAGCTCTCGCCGCTCAGCTCGTCCAGCTCTATTGGCCCGTCCGCCAGGCTGGAATTTATCCCGTCCAAAAATCCCAGCATCTCCCGCTCCGTCATCCCAAACTCCGAAGCGAGTTCGGCAACTCTTCCGGCATACACGTTGGGATAGTTGCTCAAAATCTTCCTGTAATTGCTCTTTTCCTTATCAAAGTACTTCTTCCAGAACTCCGAATACTCCTTTTCGGTTTGAAAGCCCTGCACCTGATTCATCCAATCCTGATATAAACTCATATCTTCCTCCTGATTTTTACTCCAAGATAAAACGTGAAACTATAGCCTCGTTCTTCTCCAGCGTCTTTTTTATGTTCCGGTTCCACAGTATATAGGCTCCTTCGCCCGTATCGGAATAGTATCGCGGACGAAACCCCTGCTTGTCAAAATCCAGCTTATAATACATCCTCTGCGCCCGCTCGTTGCCCTCCCTGACCTCCAAGGTCATCGACTCGGCCCCAAGCCTGTTTGCCGCCGCCATGGCATACAGCATCAGCACCGTTCCGAGCTTGCGCCCGCGATGCTCCGGATGCACCGCTATGTTTGTGATATGCGCCTCGTCAAACGACAGCCACAGCCCTATATACGCCCTAACCTCCGCATTCTCGAGCAGAACGTAATAGTGCGCAACCGCATTGTTCAGCTCCATCAGCATGGATCGTCTCGACCAGGGCGCGCTGAACGACAGCTTTTCTATCTCCAAAACGGCGTCGATATCCCGCCTTTTCATCCCGCGAATCTTCATCCCCGTTCCCTCCAAAGCCTCTCCGCCTGAGCCTGCCGAAGATACAGCGGGCTTACCGCGCTCCGACCCTCGCGCCTTCTGGCTATAATCGCCACGCTCTCCGCTCTCGGCATTGCCCCGTCCTCTGCCGCCGTCCCGGTCAATATGCAACCCTCCGGCAGTTCTTTTAAAAACTCGTCTAAAACGCAGGCGCAGGGTTCAATAAGGCAGTTCTCCCCGCGATACAGCGCGGCGTATCCATTGCCGTTCCTCGCGTCGATTACCGCCGCGCACAAGCCTCCGTCCCGAACGAAGGGCAAAGCGAGCGCTTCGAGCGAATTTACGGCGATTACGGGCTTATCGTTAGCAAAGCCAAAGGCGTTCGCCGTCGTTACCCCGATTCTAACCCCGGTAAACGAGCCCGGCCCTATATCCACAGCAAACGCATCCATATCCCGCGGCTCAAGCCCGTGGCCGGCAAGCAACCTCTCCACCGCCAAAAGCAGGGTTTCCGCGTGCCTGTGCCCGCTATCTATCGTCTCATTGAAAACTTTTCCGTCCATTAGCAGGGCAACGGACGCAATCCTATCGGTTGTCTCCAAAGCAAGTAGTTTCATAGCCTCTCCAAAATCTGCCGGTAGCCCGCGCCGTGAGCCGCGGCGCTTATCCTCCGCTCCTCATCGCCGCTGCCTTCGATACATATGTCCAGCCGCTCCTCGGGCAACGCGCCTGCAACCAGGTTTGCCCATTCCATGAGAATTATCCCATCCTTGTAGTCCTCAAAGCCCATCGCATACAGCTCGTCCTCGCCGGAAAGCCGGTACGCATCGAAATGGTAGAGCCGCGGCGCAACGCCGTACTCCCGAACGATCGTGAACGTTGGGCTGGTCATTTTGACTATCCCGAGCGCCGCGCCCACTCCGCGGGCGAACGCGGTCTTGCCGGAACCCAGATCGCCGTACAGGGCCACAAAAGCTCCCGAAGAAAGCTCCTTCCCCAGCCTCCTTCCCAGCTCAGCGGTCTGCTCTTCGCTTTTTGAACGGAACAGCCTCTCCATCAGAACAGCTTCCTCTGCAACATTTCCTTTGCAAAATCCAGATACCGGTTTTCGGCTATCGCCGCCCTTATGCGCTCCATAAGCCGCACCGAAAAGCGGATATTGTGCATCGTAATCAGCTGTGCCGACAGGATTTCCTCCGCCTTAATCAAGTGCCGAATATAGGCTCTGGTAAAGTTTTTGCAAGCATAACAGTCACAGCCCTCCTCAATCGGCGCAAAATCGCGCTCGTAAGTCTTGTTCCTGAGCATAACCCTGCCCTCGCCCGTAAGCGCCAGCCCGTTTCTCGCCGCCCGCGTCTGCAAAACGCAGTCGAACATATCCACTCCGCGAAGCACCCCCTCCAGCAGACAATCGGGGCTTCCGACGCCCATCAGATAGCGGGGCTTGTTCTGCGGCATATGCGGCATGAGCGTTTCGAGCATCTCATACATGACCGGCTTGGGCTCGCCTACGCTCAACCCGCCAATCCCATAGCCAATAAAGTCCATATCGGTTAACGCCTTCGCGCTCTCCACCCGAAGATCGCTGAACATTCCACCCTGTACTATTCCAAACAGCGCCTGATCCTCCCGGCTGTGCGCGGCTTTGCACCGCTTTGCCCAGCGGTGGGTGCGCTCCATCGCCGCCTTAGCGTAGGCATGATCGGCGTCGTGCGGCGCACACTCGTCAAAGCACATCGCTATATCCGCGCCGAGCGCCTGCTCAGTTTCCATCACGCTCTCAGGCGTGAAAAAATGCCGGCTTCCGTCGATATGGGAGCGGAACAGCACCCCATCCTCCTTGATGTCGTTTATCTTCGCGAGCGAAAACACCTGAAACCCGCCGCTGTCGGTGAGTATGGGCTTGTTCCACCGCATAAAACTGTGCAGACCGCCCGCCTCCTTCACCAGCTCGTGCCCGGGTCGAAGATACAGATGATAGGTATTGGCAAGTATAATCGAAGCGCCCGTTTCCTCCACGTCGCGCGGGGTCATCGCCTTGACCGTCGCCTGCGTCCCCACGGGCATATAGCAGGGCGTGT
Source organism: Clostridia bacterium (assembly GCA_030527115.1). GTDB lineage: Bacteria > Bacillota > Clostridia > Christensenellales > CAG-138 > JAQUTY01. The sequence continues at coordinate 3,310 of JAUNBM010000061.1, read as the reverse complement.
CAATAACCCCGTGTGGAGTGTGAAGCCTGCCCAATCTCGCGCCCGACTGCTTGCAGGTATGTATTAACTCAAATTTGAACCGTTCTTGCATTCCGTTCTCCCCGCTTGGTTTTCGGTCTATTATACGACCGAAAACCGCCGCTTTCAAGCCCCTTGTTTTTCAGCAAGCTTGGCTTCCAGCTCCGCTCCGTACCGAAAAACCGCCGAAAGAATCAAAAGGGTTATTCCAAAGCCCACCGCATGGCCGTTGGACAGCTCCGTGGGTTCGACCTTGAAGCAGGCTCCAACCACCGCGACGATTATCGCCGCCACGATCGGCATAACGATATACAGAACGCCGAGCTTTGTCAGTTCCTTGGCGCCGCGCTGTGTAAACGGCGTTCCGTCCTCCCTTTCGCGCTTGATATAGCCGTGCAACATCATCAGCAGAACGCCTTGGTTAAGCGCAATCACGAAGCCCTCTATACAGCCAACGATCGCTTCATACAGCCCGTTGCACTCCATAAGCTCCATCAGCTCGTTAAAGAACCCGGGCTCGGACAGCGCCGAAGCCACCGCAACGGACGCCAGCCCTATCAGCGCCCCCGCCGCCCCTACGAAGCAACATATCGCGGCAACCAAGGTCAGCACCCTGAATACGCCCATAATCTTCTGTACCGTCTGTAAACTTTTCATCTTGTTCTCCTTTTCTCCTTTTCAAATCAGCGCCTGCATCCCGCCTGCGCCATCCTTCCCTCACGGCAACAGAGGCTCCTTGTCTCCCGCCCCTTCAGCCCTAAAAGCTCATCCATCTCGAACGCCGCATTCAATAGCTTCGCCCTCATATAATGCACGATTATATAATCCGCGCTCCTTATCCTCCCCCGCGCCGCAGAGCAGAAGCTTCGTATCGGCGCGGATAGCCCAAACGCCCAAATCGGACTGCAGATCGTCACCCGCTCATAGCTTTCCAGCTCGATTCCAACCTCCTCTATCGGCATCGCCCACCGATGCATCGCATACCTTCCGCACATCCAAAATCCGAGCGTCCCCTCCGTGCGCTCTTTGGCGCGCACCGCAAAAATTTCAGCCCCGCTTTCGTTTGCGGCTTCATAGGCGACCTTTTTTGTATAGCCCATTCTGGAAAAATAAACGACGAGCAGTTTGGGGTTGCTTCCGACATTGGGATAGGCCGAAGTGTCAAACGAAAAGCTCTCCTGCTTGAAGAACACCCATGCCATATAGCCCGTCACAGCCTGTATCAAGCCAAAAACGAAGTATATCGAGGACATGAAGTTCGGAGGGAACATATAGAACTGAATGCAGATCCACAGCATCAGCGTAACTCCGAAAACTCCGCCCAATACTATCCCCGCCCTCCGCCTTTTGAGCAACAGCACGGCGGCGGTGAGATTTGTTAGCCCGTTGACGAATAACAGCGCTATCCCCGGGAAGGTGAAGTCGGAAAAGAGCTGTTCCGAAAACGGCAGTTTTTCAAAATACGGGAGCATGGCGTCCATGCCCAGCGTTTTGCCGCTCGGATCGACCAGCATTCCGGTAGCGCCCGCAACCGCGCCGATTCCAATAAAAAAGCACCAGAATATCAGCGCGCGCCGGGTATGCTTAAATCTGCTTTTCCCCGTCATCTTTCCTCCTCCATCCGCTCGATAAGCCATGCGCCCTCGCCCTGTTTATCCCGATCGTACGATATCGCACAGAATGCGGGCACGGTTACTTTATCTCCGCTTGACGCACGAACGCAATCCATCCTCGCGCTCCCCCTCTTTATAGAATCAGCATCGCGTCCCCGAAGCTGAAGAACCGGTACCGTTCGCTTACCGCATGGGCGTAAATCCTCAGGATCTCCTCCCGCGAGCAAAGGGCGGAAACCAGCATCAAAAGCGTCGATTCGGGCAGATGAAAATTTGTGATAAGCGCATCCACGGCCTTGAAGCGATAGCCCGGAGTTATAAAGATATCGGTGAACCCGTTTTTTGCCCGAACGACTCCGCCATCGTCCGCAACGCTCTCAAGGGTACGCACGGAAGTCGTTCCAACGCACACGACCCGTCCGCCCAAACTCTTTGCGCGGTTAATCTTTTCAGCGCAAGCCTCCGTTACCTCGTAATACTCCGAGTGCATATGATGCTCCTCGATATTCTCGGCGGAAACCGGACGAAAGGTTCCCAGCCCAACATGCAACAGCAGATCTGCAACCTCAACTCCCTTGTCCGCCAGACGGGCAAAAAGCTCGTTGGTAAAATGCAAGCCCGCCGTCGGCGCCGCCGCCGAACCGTCCTCCCGCGCATATACCGTCTGATAGCGCCGCTTATCCTCAAGCTTGGCGGTAATATAGGGCGGCAACGGCGTTTGCCCCGCCCGATCCAAAACCTCCTCGAAGATCCCGTTGTAGTCGAGGCGCACCCGCTTCCCTCCCTCGCTTCCGGTATCCCCCAATACAATAACCGACAGCTCCGGACTTACCCTGTAAACCAGTCCGGCCTTGGCGCGCTTCGCCGGCTTGCACAGGCAGTCCCAAACATCGCCCTCCTGCCGCCGTAGCAACAAAAACTCCATCATCCCGCCGGTCTCCGCCCGCGTTCCGATAAGCCGCGCCGGAATCACCCGGGTCGTATTCCTGACCAAAACGTCACCCCGTCTTAGATAATCCCCTATCTTTGAAAAAACCGTATCGGTTATCTCCTTCCGGTCTCTGTCATATACAAGCAGTCGCGATGCGCTCCTCTCGCTAAGCGGAGTCTGCGCAATCAGCTCCTTGGGCAGTTCATAGTAAAAATCGCTCGTTTTCAAAACAGCTCATCACCTCGCATTGTTCATGCATATTATAGCGGAATAAGAAGGAAATTGCAATCGAAGTTATTGGCGTGTCCCGCCCGCAAAATAAGCTTATCCCGCCATTTTCCTTGACAAATCGCAGATGAAATGGTAAGGTATACCTAACCGGAGCAGGCAAAGAAGGAGGACAGCTTCTGATGAAAATTTATGCGTCCTCGGAGGACTATCTCGAAACCATCCTTATGCTTAAAAATCGCAAGGGCCGGGTTCGCTCGATTGATATTGCAAATGAGCTGAACTTTTCCAAGGCGAGCGTGAGCATTGCCATGAAGAATCTGCGCACCAACGGCTATGTCAGCGTCGATAGCGACGGCTATATCACATTGCTTGATAAGGGACGCGAAATCGCCGAAAAGATCTATGAACGCCACACCTTGCTCACAAATTGGCTCACCGCCCTCGGCGTTGCGCCGGGCATAGCAAGGGAGGACGCCTGCCGCATCGAACACGTTATCAGCGCCGAAACCTTTGCGGC
>JAUNBM010000060.1 GCA_030527115.1 Clostridia bacterium | reverse complement strand
ATAACCGCGCATAGGCTGTAGCACTATATATGGGGGTATAAGCATATGCCGGTTTTTGTCGTTACCAAGAAGATGTGCATTATCGTTTTGATATTGCTTGCCGCAGCTTCCATCGCCCTGATTGCAATATTTGCCGGGGGCAAAAAGGAGAGCGAACCGCAAAACTCCATAACCACGCTGACCGAGGTGGGCGAATATGAGCTGAACGCGCTTCCCGCCCTGTCCAAGGAATTGCCGATATATGGAGTGGGGAGGGAGGATAAGAAGATTGCGCTGACCATAGATGCGGCATGGGATACCGATAAGACGGCTTTTATCTTAGAAACGCTGGACAAATATGAAATAAAAGCCACCTTTTTCCTGTGCGGGGTTTGGGTCGAGGCCTATCCCGACTATGTGAAGCAGATAGCTGAAAAGGGCCATGAGATAGGTAATCACAGCAAAACGCATCCGCACATGAACTCGCTCACGGCAAGCCAGATACAGGAGGAAATAAGCCTGCTGGACGATGAAATCGAGGCGATAACCGGAACGCGCTGTAAGCTTTTTCGCGCTCCGTTCGGGGAATACAACAATACCGTCGTGCTTGCTGTGCGCGACATAGGCTACGAGGTTATCCAATGGACTCGCGATACGGTCGATTGGAAGGAATCGCGCTCAACCCAGCAGATCCTCGACTCGGTTCTGCCAAATCTTACTTCGGGCGATATAATCCTCTGTCACAATAACGGCTATAAGATAGAGGAATATCTGCCGACGCTGATTGAAACCGCGATGGAGCAGGGCTTTGAGTTTGTCACGGTCACCGAACTGCTCCTGTCGGGCGAAACGACAATCGACAATCAGGGCATTCAGCAGGCAAAGTAAGGCGGCGCGATAGTTGCATCAGGGGCGGCAAGAAGAATACTGCCGCCCCGCAGGGGCTTGAACCGCTCAAAATGCTCGAAGGATAAAAAAATACCCTTGATTTTTCCAAAACCAACGGCTATAATGGCAATGGTAAAGGGAGTAGCGAGCGCAGTTGCGTGTGTGTCCGCGTCAATACGGGCTTTATGCCCCGCGGCGCTGCAAATCTCATGATTTGAAGCAAGACTTTCACCATAGACTAACTATGGCGAAGGTCATTTTTTTAGGAGGGACTATGCAGGATTTTTTGGACTTGTTTGCCAACGTCACCAACATCACCTGGCAGGAAGGCGTGATGCTTTTAATCGGCGGCACGCTGATACTCTTAGCTATCTGGAAGAATATGGAGCCGTCGCTGTTGCTTCCGATGGGCTTCGGCGCGATCCTCGTCAATCTGCCCTTCGTTAACACCGAGGCGATTGAAACCCTGTTTAACGCGGGAATCGCAACCGAGCTGTTTCCGCTCCTGCTCTTTATCGGCATAGGCGCGATGATAGATTTCGGCCCGCTTCTTTCCAACCCAAAGCTGATGCTCTTTGGGGCGGCGGCGCAGTTTGGAATATTCTTCACGCTGTGCGTTGCCCGCCTGCTGGGCTTTGAGCTTACCGACGCCGCCTCGATAGCCATTATAGGCGCGGCGGACGGCCCAACCTCCATCTATGTGTCCCAGTATTTCAATTCCCAGTATCAGGGCGCGATAATGGTTGCGGCTTATTCCTATATGGCGCTCGTGCCGATAGTTCAGCCGCCGGTAATCCGCCTTATCACGACCAAGAAGGAGCGGCGCATCCGCATGGATTACACGCCCGACACGGTGGGCAAGATTCCGCGCATACTTTTCCCGATTTTCGTCACGATAATCGCCGGAGCCGTCGCGCCGAAATCGGCGGAGCTGGTTGGCTTTTTGATGTTCGGCAATCTCATCCGCGAATGCGGCGTGCTAAACAGCCTGTCCGAAACCGCGCAAAAGGTGCTGGCAAACTTAGTAACCCTGCTCCTCGGACTTTCGGTGGCGTTTAGAATGTCCGCCGAAGCCTTTGTAACCGTCGAAACGCTCGCAATCATTGCGCTCGGCCTCGTGGCTTTCGTTTTCGATACCGTGGGCGGGGTTATGTTCGCCAAGCTCATGAACCTGTTCTCCAAGCGCAAGGTAAACCCGATGATAGGCGCGGCGGGCATCTCGGCGTTTCCGATGTCCTCCCGCGTAATTCACCAGATGGGGCGCAAGGAGGATCCCTACAACTATCTTTTGATGCACGCGGCGGGCGCTAACGTTTCGGGGCAGATTGCCTCGGTGGTTGCGGGCGGTCTGCTGATTACGCTCGTTGAAAACCTGATTCATTAAGGGAGGCTGGCTATGTTATATTCTGTTTTGTCACAGGCAAGCATGGGCGACACGCTCATGATTGCGGTAAAGGGAATGCTCGGCACCTTCGTGGTTATAGCCCTGATTCTTGCGGTGATAGCGATATTGAAGCGCGTTACCCGCAAAAAGGAGCAGAAGTGAGAAAGCTTTTTCGCTGGCTGTACGGAATAGTTCAGGGCGCGCTTATTGGCGGCGGAGCGATTCTGCCCGGGATAAGCGGCGGGGTGCTTTCGGTATTGTTCGGCGTGTACCGCCCGCTCATGGAGCTTTTGACCCATCCCGTGCCGGCGATTAAGAAGCATTACAAGCTGTTTATACCGATAGGCATCGGCGCGGGAATAGGCATACTCCTCTTTGCCAAGCTGGTAGCCGAGCTGTTTACCGCATACGAAAACTATGCCGTCTGCTTGTTTTTGGGGCTGATAGTCGGCACTATCCCCATGCTTTATAAGGACGCCGGCAAGGAGGGCAGGAGCAAGGGCGGCTTTTGTGCGATGATACTCTCCTTTGTTTTTCTGCTCGGTGCGCTGTTGCTGTTTGCGAGTTTAAACAAGCTGAGCCTCGAACCTAACATCTGGTGGTATCTTTTCTGCGGTGCGGTTTGGGGCTTGTCGCTTATCGTGCCGGGGCTTAGCTCCTCGTCAATCCTAATCTTTATGGGACTGTATACCCCCATGTCCGAGGGGATAGGGGATATAAACGTATCGGTCATCCTTCCGGTCGCGGTAGGCATCATCACCGTGGCGGTACTTTTGGCAAGGCCGGTAAATAAGCTGTTCGACAGGCATTATACGATAGCCTCCCACGCTATCGTCGGGCTGGTTACCGCCTCGGCTGTAACAATTCTGCCCACCTCGTTTTCCGGGGTCTGGGACGTTGTTCTGTGTATAGCTTTAGCGGCGGCCGGCTTTTTCATAGCCTATCTGATGGACGTATGGGGCAAGAAGCTGAAAAAGGATCAGTAATATCTTGAATCGGGCGTAAAATGCTCAAATATAACGGCGTCATAGCGAAGCTTGAGTTTATCCATCTCGGCTTCGCTTTTTACTGTCCAGCATACCATGAGCGCGCCCATCGCCTTGCTCAAAAACCAGGAAAGATTGCGCCTGCCGCGAACGCCGAACGCGATAAAGTGCGGGCGGGTATAGAAGGAGGTCAAAAGTCGCGACATGGCAAAGGCGGCGGCGGGGGACTTGCTCCTGCTCCGGCTCGAATACGGCTGGGTAAGCTGGCCGCGAATGATATGCGGGGCGCTCAGCCGGAAATAGCGGACTATGCGCGGGTCGAAGCTTTCAACGCAGAAAGCTCCCTCGTATTCCGAGAGCATCGAAAGCACGGCTTCGCAGAGGGGCTTGTAATCGGGGCGCGACTTCAGCTCGACGATGGCGGGAACCCGCCCGTCGAGAGCCTTTAAAACCTCGGAGAACAGGGGAATCCGATGCTCCGTATCAAAGAGCCTTAGAGCTTGCAACTCCTCGAAGGTATATTCGTCCACTCGCGCATCGACTCCGCAGGCACGCTTTAATGTATCGTCGTGAAACACGATTAACTGGCGGTCGCGGGTGAACTGCACGTCCAACTCCACTCCATAATCGAATTCAACCGCCCGCTTGAAAGCGTCAAGCGAATTTTCGGGAATGGACTGATCCGGAAGATAAAAGCCGCGGTGGGCATAGTTGCGATTCGCAAACGGAGAACGCATCAAAAGTCCGCAAGGAGTGGGACGGATTAAAAACAGATAGATAAGCGTCAAAGCCAATAAAGCGAGTAAAGCGTAAATCATGCCGTAATTATACACTAAATTCAGCGGGATGCAAGGGCGGAAGGAACAAAAAAACGCCGCTTCGAGACATGAAACGGCGAAATGTTGCAAGCGCTACCGCTGTTCGCTTATCTTGGCGTTAATGCGCGTCAGCCGGCGCTTAATGGAAGTAAAGCAGGCAACCCAGATCAGGAAATACACCGCGAAGAATATGCCGAAGTAGATTAAAACTCCGCTCAAGGTATGCGGCATCCACCACATGAAGTAGGCAATCGGAAGCGTGAACACGGAGCATACCACAAGATGCAGGAGCGTTTTTTTGAGCATACTCCAGCCGTCCACCGCCCAGATACAGCTCGCCCCGCCCCATGCCGCGCCATAGAGCAAAGCGCACAGGGTTTGAACTATCACGGCGTTTATCTCCGAACCGAGCAGGTCGCTAAGCTCCAAAACGACGGGATGGTAGCCGCCGTCGCCTATGCAAAGCGATATTACTATGGTAATCAGTAGCGTAATCGCCAGCCCGATAGCCGCTCCACTGAGCAAACAAAAGATAAATTTCCTTTTCATAACTTTCCCCTTTCACACACCTAATAGCTTTTTGATTTTTTCGACATACCGTCTTGAGGCATAAACCACGTCTCCATTTTGGAGCGTCACGCTGATTGTGCCTGTCAGCTTGAGGTTGAAGCGCACCGCCTTTTTGAGATTGATAATCTCCGAATTGGATATCCTGACATAATCGCTTCCGAGCAAGTCCTCCAGCTCATACAGCCTGAGCCTGATCAGATACTCGCCCTTATCGCTGACCGCGTAGACCTTGCCGCCGCCGGAATAGATGCGGACAAGCGACTTTTGGTCGAGTATCTCCAAAGCGCCGTCTAAGGCATAGCCGGTGAGCAACCTTGCCGTATCGCCCGAAAGCCTGCGAATCAGCCCGTTTAGCTCCTCGGTCATTTCGGCGGTGCAAACGACAATTTTCGGCTCCTTATAGCGGCTGTCAATTCTGACTTCGATATTCATGAGTCACCTCCTCGAAAAACAGAATATACCCACGGCAAACAAAAATCAACCGAATATCAATACTCGGTCGATTTTTGATATTATTCGGTTGAAGGCGGCGAACGCTTATTGAGCTTTTCGCCGCATCGCTGGCTTACTGCGCCTGTATACTGCCGAGGCTTTCCCCGTTTACGCTGATAGTATAAGTCGAACCGCTAATCATGTTCGGGGTGGAGCAGACGAGGCATTCGATGCTCTTCGGCGTGACGAACGAAAGCACAACGTCACCCGACGAATCGGTTACGACAACCTCGCTTTGCGCGTTGGCTCGAAGCGTGACGGCAATCTGCCCCTGCGAGCAGTCGGATACAAGTTGCGCCATCCCGACAGCTCCGACGGCAATGAGGACGCCGCCCGTCAGCGAATAACTGCCGGCATAGTCCAGCGGGCCGTTCGCGCTGTTGCTCGGCCCGAAAACGGTGACGTTGCCGCCGGTTTGGACGATATTGCCGTTGGAGTCGAGGCCATCGCCGGAGGCGTTTATAAGGACTGTGCCGCCGCTGATGGTTACAAGGCCGCTGGAGTCGCTTGCAAAGGTGTTTTGCCCGGGCCTGCCGCCCATGGATGAGCTGTCGTTGCCGCCTGCGGCGTTGAAACCGTCGTCGGAGGACACGATGCTGATATCGCCTCCGCTAACCGAGATAGTCAGCGCTTCAATTCCCTCAAAGCTCTTGTCAATCGTGATTACTCCGCCCGTCAGGTTCAGCGTTCTGTCGGCATGCACTCCATCATCGCCGGAAACGATGTAGATCTCTGCGCCGCTGATATTCATGTCGCCGTTGGAATGGAGCGCGTCGTCGGAGGAATCTATGGACAGCGTGCCGCCCGAAATATCCAGCAGGGTGGCGGCTTTTATGCCCTTGGCGCTGGTTCCGGTCGAGGTGGAGGACGAGGACGAGGACGAGCCGCCTTGATGACCGCCCATGCCGCCCCAGCGTCCCCAGCTCTCGCTTTCGGTCGAGCTGTTTTCGCTTCCGCCGCCGCTGTTGATAACGATTACGCCGCCGAGGATGTAACAATCGGTTACCGCCTGAATGCCGTCCTGTCCGGCTTCGATGCTGATTTCTCCGCCGGTGATTTGGATATAGCCCTTGCCATCGTCGGTTTCGTTGTTGGAGCGGAGTCCGTCAGCGCCGCAATAGACGCTTATGGTTCCGCCCGATATTTCAACGGAGTCCTTGCCTCTTATCCCATCGTCAACGGCGGTAACCACGATGGTTCCGCCCTCGATCGAGAGATCGTCATTGGAAACGATGCCCTTGTTATAGTTGCCCGTAACATAGAGCGTTCCGCTTCCCTGGATATCAAGATCCTCCTTGGAATAGATAGCAGCGGAGGGGGCGTCCTCTGAGGTATCCGCGTATACCTCGCCGTCCTGCACCTTGTTCACCGAACCCTCCGCCAAATTGAGGACGACTTTCTTCTGCGCATTGAGGATATATACAGCCGGGCCGTCGTTGCAAGTAACGTCAATCCCGCTGAGTATCAGTTCCACGGTTTCAGAGCTGTCGGTATCGACACGAATCTGTCCGTTTGAAAGGGTTCCGGTCAGAACATAAGTTCCGCTCGCGCTTATGGTGACAACGTCGCCTTCGGCGGTAGCGCCGCTCCCGTCGATAGTTATGTTGCCGTCCGCAAGAACGATGCTTGCGTCCCCGCTGACATTCACAGTCCCCGACAGGACGGTTACGTCAACGTCGGTCTCGGGCAATTCGATTGAGCTTGCCTGCGTCGGACTGACGTTTGGGGACTCGGCGGAAATGCTCACGCCGGAGTTGTTCGATGTTCCGCAACCGATAAGCAAAAGGCTGCAAAGCGCCAAAGCTAAAATCTTTTTCATAGTAACCTTCCTTTCATGCCAATAGTTTAAGCAGAAAATCTTAAAAAAACCTGTTCTTTACAAGTTGTCACCTTTTTGTCATAATATTGCCATGTTAGAACTTCGACCGCATCACGCGCTCTGCATTCAGCGCTTTATAGGCAAGGGTTACAGCGAGGACTTCACTTCCAAAATGTGGGAGGTCGTCTCCGCGCTGAAAGCCAATCCGGAGCAGACCGTTCTTTTCGTTAAGGGCGAGGACGAGCTTTGCGCCCATTGCCCGCACAATCAAAACGGCTGTGTTTCCATGGAAAAAGTAACAAGGATGGACGAGCTTGTGGGGCTGTCCGGAGAGATGAAATGGTCAAAAGCGGTTGAAGTAGCAAACGCATTGCCCGTCACGGATATCTGCAAAAACTGCGAATGGTACTCGCTCTGTCATATTATATGATATACTTGCGCTAAAGTGTTGACGGCGGGCTTTTTTAGGAATA
>JAUNBM010000016.1 GCA_030527115.1 Clostridia bacterium | reverse complement strand
GCTATTCCCAACGCTACTCCCAACATCTAACGCAGACGCTTCAAATCTGCAACGCAACGAGCCACGGCGAGGCTCGAATAGTAATATAGGGGGACTCCGTGGGTTCGGCAGCAGTCGCGGACTGTATCGGCGAGAGGATGCCCTATAACTTGCGCCTGTAGCCACACTTCATCAGCTCGCCGAACAATTTCGAGGTCGAGAGTGACATCCGGAGGAATAAAGGTAACAGAAGGGCAGGCGGCTTTCATCCCGGCGAGCCAGCGGACGCCGCCGCCAACGCTGACTATTCGCCTGCTTGTGATATCCCTTTCGGCGGGCTCCCCGAAGGGAATCTCGTCCTCGTCCATCTCAGCGCGATATAACGCGTCCCGCAATGCGGCGAGCTCCTGAGCGTCGCCGGCATGAGCCTGAAGCGCTTTATCCTTTTTCGCAAGCTCCCTTTCGAGGATCTCCATCTCAGCTTTCAGCCTCGCGGTCTCTTGCTCCGCGTGCTTTCGCTGGGTCTCTTTTTCGGCAAGCGCTCTCGCCGCCTCTTGTGCCGCCTGCGCTTGCGATGCGGCCTCGGCCTTGATCCTTTCGGCGTGGTTGCTCAGATAATAATCCCTGTCCAGCTTAAGAGCCTTGATCAGCAGACAGAGGATAGCGAAGGGCTGATACAGCGTCGGCTGGCCGTCCGCCAAATAGTAGCAGATCGCCCTGTCACGGGCGTTAAATTCCACCCCGGCGATATATTCCCCAATCGAAAATTCGTAGGCATCGCCTAAAACGTAAGTGGAAGTGCCGTAATCATCCTCGGCCTCTTCGGAGATCGCTTCGCTACCTCGGCTGACGCGAGAGTTGTACACCTCGAGCGAGCGAGCGCGATCGGCTTCCGGAATTTCCTCGAAGGAGAACCGCCCCTCCATCCGATGGGACATATAGGATGCTCGCATTCCTATCGTCGACATCACCCACTCGTCAGTCGGGGCGGGCTTCCCCAGAATTGCCGAAATTGCGAAATAGGCGACGGCGGCGTCGCAAGCGCCATCCAGATCGTCAATGGCGGCAATTATGCGCTCCGCCCGCCGCGTGTTCGCGTCGCTACGAACGGCATCATATATTTGCTTCCAGCCTGCCCGCAGGAGCGGCCGCATATCCTCCAAGCTATCCAGCGTTGCGATCACGCCGAGGCATTGCCGGGCCTTGATTTCATACTCGGCTCGGACGCTGGCAATAACGGGGTGATTCGCCTTGCCGCCGCGCAGAGCGGCCGCCTCGCATTCTGCGACACGCGCATTATAGCGTCGCTTTACTTGTGCGTAGGCTTTCTCGTTGCGCGCCATGGCCACAGCCAAGAACGGGGTGATATCAAGTCTCTCCATTTTTGCTTTCCTCCGCGCTGTTAAAGTCGACCCTGCGCAGGTCGGAGTAAGGCTCGTCCTCTTTAATGATCCACAGCTTCCCGACTCTCTTTGCGGAGACGAAGCCCCCCCGCTGTGCTTTCTGCTGCACGGATCGCAATGCGCGGCCGTGTATCTGGGCATACTGGTGGAGCGGGATATACTCCCCCGTGTAGATATCCTCTCTCGGCCGGCCGTGCGCGCTGATGGTCTCGCATATCGCCGTGATCAGATCTTCGTAGGCGATGCCGCTGTCATCGATATAATCGCAGATAGGGTCTGTGATGTCGATGCACCCGTCTTGACAGTAGTAGTGCCGGGGTGCCCGTCCTTCGCCGACGACGTATAGAGTCACGTCACGGCACAGCCCCTCGCGCACCTCGGCTACGGCCAGATCGACATAGCCCTTAAAGGGCGGCTCCAGCCTGGTCATAGCGCGAGAGTTCTCCCCATGTCTCCCGGCCGCGCCGTAGTGGCCATGGCGGAGAGCCTGACGGTGTGCGAGCATCGCGGCCCGCACACTCTTGGATAGTTTTGATTGCAATCTCGTCATCTTCACATCTCCCTAATTTGTATTATGCAGCCGCGCATCCCTGCGCGGTAAACATCTATAACTCCGTTTAAGTCGAGCGTCAAACCCTCGTCGTCATAGATTTTGAGCCAATGGTCAAAGTGGGCTACCTTCTCGTAGTGCTCCCCGATTTCAGCTTCTCCGCGTACTATATATGCTTTGTAACTGCCATCCTCCATGAATTCCAGGGGGAGAAGGGTTAGGCCCTGTCCCTCGACAAAACCCGCCATAATGAGGGTTGCTATGTCGGATCCTCCGATATACTGTTTTTCAAACTGATCGTATCTTTTCATTTTTTGTCTCCTTTCTGCGGGGGATTAGCCGCCCCCGCTCGGCTTGTTGTCTTTATATTACATATACGCCGAAGCCTTGGTCGAAAGCGTAGTACGTGTCCCACTTGCGCGTCCCCTCCATGTCCTCGCCGAGCCTTGCCCAAAGCCTTTGTGCGTCGGCGTTGTCCGGAGCTACTATCAAGTCGCCCAGCTCTTTGCCCAGCAAGGTGATGAATTGCGTTCCGTATCCCTTATTTCGCTGGTCTTCGTTGATGTCCATGCGATCCACCATCACGTCGCCGTCGGTGTAGATTGTAACGGTGGCATATCCGACTTCTTCGCCGTCAACCTCTGCCGTGTACTCCCGGTACTCCTCGATGTAGTCCTCGTTGTTCTTGATGTTTTCAAACCTGATTGTCATTTCCTTTAATTTCCTTTCCTTTTGATGTATTTATTATACACGCTTTGACGCGTATTGTCAATACTTTTTTTCATTTTTTTTTGACTTTTTTTAAAAAATTTTGCGGGCGGTTTAGCCCCCGCCCGGCTTGTCGTTCTATGCCAGTACCTCAATTACTTCCGCGTTCCGGAGGACGATTTCTCCGTCGTCTTCGCCGTACTCGGCGAGGTCTCCGCCGATGATCGCCGCGTATTCGCCGTAATACTCTCCGTACCCGGCGTTGATACGTTCGATTTGCTCGGCGGCTATCGTGCTTATTCCGTCGAGCTCATCGCCTGTGTCGTCGCCGTCAAACCATACGTGAGAGTTGTGCGAGATCTCGCCGAGCTCAAAGGGCACGGATTGTATTCTTACGCCGATGCGGTCATAGCTCTTTTTGCCATCTAATGCGTTCTCGATGTTTGTTCTCAGTGCCTCCTTGACCTTTTCGATCATCTCGCTTGTTAGCTTCACTGCCTTTTCCTCTCTGCGTTTGTGGTGTCCGCCTCACCTTTTTGATGTATTCATTATACACGTTTTAGCGCGTATTGTCAATACTTTTTTTGAAAAAAATTGAGATTTTTTTTATGATTTGCGGGGCAATTTGGGTTTTTGGACATAAAAAAAAGACCCCGCCGAAGCGGGGTGACCCTTGTTTTACACACAACTTTTCAAAAGGTCGTTAATAGGTCTCTTTCAGACTGGGATTGTTGCCGTTGCAGTAGACAAGCACGGTTGCCAGCGCAACGCCGATTGCTCCGACTATCGGCGGCATCGTTACTCCGCCAGTCACGAGCGATGCGATAACAGCCTCGTAAACTGCCGAAACCATGCCTACCCAGAAGAGAATGCTCTTAGCTCTGCTCTGCGTCTCCATTTTTTTCATCTCCTTTCTCAATCTTTTATCGGGAGCTTCCGGACTTGGCTCATGAGCCCGTCCAGAAAGCCGTTTCCGCCAAGCGAATCATGATATATCTCGTGCATGGCGACGAGGTCTTCAAGCTCTTCGGAGGTGATGCTTCCTCGTGCGATGTATGCCTTCGCCCGATTCTTAATTTCGAGATACAGTAGCATACATACTCCAGCTTTAAGGTCATCAAGTTTCTTGTCCGTCATAGACCGGAGCTTCCCTTTCTTTCCTTTCTTGGCCGCCCTGCGGTCGAGGAGCCATTTTAAGAGACTAAAGATGCCGGCGATCACAGCGGCTCCGGCGCTTCCGGTTAAAAAAAGCTTTAACAGCTCGCTCATGCGTCCGCCTCCTTATACTTCGGCTCTTCCAACCCAACAACGCAACGCAAAACATACGATGCATCAGCCGCCGTCACCTTACCGTCGTTGTCCGCGTCGCCCTGCACGAGCGATAACGCCTCCGTGATTCTGACAATTGAACGCAAGATTGCCGCCGCATCAGCCGCCGAAAGCTTGCCGTCTCCGTCCGCATCGCCGAGAAGCTCTCTTTCTGAAACAACCAGCTCAGAAATGGCCGTTGCTAACGCGCTCCAAGTTATAACCCCAACGATTTTATCCACCGTTAAGCCTTTTGCCTTTTGGAACTGTCCGACCGCATCGGCAGTATCATTACCGTATATTCCGTCAACGCCACTATCTCCGACACTATAACCTAAGGCGACAAGGGCGGTCTGCACCCACTTGACATCATCCCCTCGCATATAGGGAGAGGTGACGCGGATTTCGCGGTAGTAGCCATCGGGCGTGTCGGGGGCAGGCTCGTCCTCGATATCGGCAAAGGCTTTCGGTCTGCCGTATGCCTGCCATTTGCTTGACAGCTTAGATTTCACGACCCCGACATCTCGACCCTGACATTCAACGAGATATGTGCCGTCAATCATCGCGCCCACATGGTATATCTCCGAAACCTCGAAGCCGTCGCCGTCTTTGTCCGTATAGCAGAAAACGAGGTCTCCTGCTCGTAGCTCGCTCTTAGCAATCGGGGTGCAGACCGTGCCGTACAGCCCGCGAGAATTTACATCGGACTTTTGTAGTCCCAGCTTGTTCAACGCCCAAAACACAAGCCCCGAACAGTCGAATGCCTGTATGGGATTCACTCCTGCCGCCACGCGCTTTGCATAGAGCTTCAGCGCACGGTTGGCGTTGTAATCGCTCGTCTCATGCTTCTTAATCCACGCTTCGGGGTCAGCCATCTCGGACAGGTTCTCGCCGTCCCCGCCCCACACATAGATTCCTTTGCCGACTTGCCCTGTGAGCAAGTCCGTAAAATCGGTAATAACTCCCACTATTTTATCTCCTTTCTATAATAACGGCGCCACTCCCTGTTATCGGCAAAAACTCGTAAACACTATCTGCGTCGGAGGAACGCCAGATTAAAGCGGCGCCAAAACTTATCAGCCAATCATTATCGTATACCAATACATCGCGTCGCGTTCAACGAGAGCGTCAACTGTATCTGCGAATCTTTCGATTCTCAACCTAACGACATTTTCATTCTCGCCGACATAAACAAAATTCTCTGTCCTCACAGCGAGCCTTAAGGCCATCGCTTGTTCTTTGCGCCTCCGGCCACCGCCGACAAGTCTTTGAGTCTCCGTCCCGTAATTACGCACGATGCAAGAATACAAATCTTGGAGCACCCTAGAGCAGTTCCGCCCATCACCCCTTAATACGACTTTCTCCGTTTCAAGGTCTGTTCGTGTTATAGGATATACGGTCTGCGCGAAATCGTCCTCACCGCCCCAACCGCCAACTTCTTGACGACTCACGGGATGCACCCACCGTTTCAGCGTGTAGTTCTGGTTGACTACCCCCCCGCGTTTTCCACGCTTACGAACACGGATATCTTTTTTATACAACCACAGCTCCAATTGAGCGCGGTTCTGCGAGCACCACGATAGGAAATCCTCGGTGACCCCCTTAAAGTGGATCGTGAAAGTTTCATCGTATTCCTCCTCTCCGTCAAGCACAGTTCCTGTGCGCAGGTATTCATGGTAAGTAGTAGGAATCGAGAGCTTGCGAGCTTGAACCGACAGCTTCCCGTTCGATTCTATCGACAATCCCTCGCCAACAATTACACCGCCGAGCCAGCCTCGGCCTGCAGGATAGATCGGGTGCAACGCCTCCCAATCATCCCAACTCGCTTCTCCGTTTTCGACGGCCCCGCTCCGGGAATAAATAACACTCGGCCCCTCGTCATCGCTCCAAAACCGTTGACAAACAAGCTTATTGCCGCTGTCGTAGTTCATAACTGATATCTCGAACCAATAAGTTAATCCATTGCAATGCACGCGATAGTTTCCCTCAGTCGTCATGTCATCGACATAAGCATCAAAATCATCTTCGACGTAGACGTCGACATAGTCGCTCATCGCGCCGATATTCGCTCGTGCCTGCTGTTTTTGTTCCTCCGTCAGATTCTGGGCGGTATATTTCACCGCCGCAACCGCTCCGGAGGCATACTTCAGCCCCAGATTAAGCGCAGGCGGAGGAGATATCCTTAAATCCAAGTCACTCATGTAGCACCTCTCTTTCCAACAGCGTATCTTTGACCGCAAAGCTTACTATGTCACTTTGCAGGCGGGAGCCGTTCAGGACAACGACCACCTGCACTTTTACGACAGCCGGAAGAGATAGCGCTTCCTGCTCGCTGAAGCCCGCAGATATGGTCGTACCGTCGAAAACAACGTCCTCTTTCGTTTTTTCGATTCGAAAACTCCCCTGCTCGAATATGATGAACAGCCGCTCGCTCGTGGAGAGATCTATGCCTACGTCGATCGTAAACGGCAACGTAACGCCCCGCTGAAAATCCGTCATTTAAGCTCACCTCCGATAATTACGCTTTGAGCCGCCTGCGCCCTGTACTCGCCATTGATGATAATCCCTCGGCTGACGATGCTTCGCGCCTCGCCACCGATTATCAGCTTGCCGCGAGCGGAGGATGCTCCGCCGGCTCGCAGTTCGATGCCGCTTGCCGCCGAGAACGTCAGTCTTCGTGCCCGTCCAACCCTCGCCTGCGGGATTACCAGCCCGTAGTTTCCATCCCGGTGTTGCCCGTCAACCACAGCCCAGATATCAACCTCGATCCATGCGGCTAAAGAGGGATACAGGCTTATCCCGGTGGCGTCATTGTCCGGGATCGCGGTTCCTGTCCGCGCCTCGGTGGCCCGGCGAATGACGATGTCGTTCCCTGCCGCGCCCGCTGAAGCGTATAGCCGCAGAACAGCCTCGTCGCTGATATCATTGATCGCGAATTTTATGAAGCCCGCATACTCCCAGTTTTCCATGCGGTACTGAGCATAATATCCGCTACTGGTAATCAGCGTTTGAGTCGCCGTGTCGGCGCCAACGATAACCGAATCGCCGCTATTCCAAGTGAAGCTACTTGTCGTAACAGCGCCGTCCGTCGTCTCGCTCTGGATGATCTCCCTAATCCATGTGCGCTTATATCTCCAATATCCCGCCTCTGTGGGCTTCAAAATTATGCTACTCATACTGGATATACTCCGTTCCATCCACATAGTCAGTATCGCTCGGCGTGGCCGCCGTCCCATATATGCGGCCCATCGGGGCATACTTGCGGAGCTTCTTAACGATCCCCGCTATCGCCCCTCCGCTGATGCGGACTATCGCGACCATCTCGCTGTACGTCGTGCCGGAGAGGTTGATAAGCCCCTGCGTTCCGACGCTCGGAGACGTCGATGACGCGGCGGACGCCGAGAGCGTCACGCTCCCCGTGCTCTCGCTTATCGTGAGCTTGACCAGGGCGTAAGTCGAAGTCGTCGGGACGGTTACCGAGGTAGTCGAATCAATATAGATCTCTCGGCCGGCGATCATGAGATATCCTGTCGCGATCGACAGGGTCGTTCCCGAAAAGCTCATGCCGCACCCGCTGAGGATGCAGTTCGGCAGGAGCGCCTGCCGGATTATGCCGTCATTCTTATGAGTGACCGAGACTCCGGAGTAGGTTTTCATCGTTATAGCCATGTCAAATAGCTCCCTTCTTGATCATCTCTGTAAGCGTTGTCGCCAGCGAGCCGCAGATGAGCTCCGTCTGCTCATCATTGCTGGTATAGCGCATCCCCGTAATCCGCGACTGGACGATGCTCCCGTTAGTCCGCCTAATCTTGACCGGGGTCAAGTACCAGATCTGAACGGCAGAATCTTCCGAGTAGCGCACGGAATGGACGGAGGAGCGGATTTTGATTGAATGCGCGAATTCATTCTCGGCAAACAGGACGGCAACATCGTCCACGGTTGCGCCGTAAAGATGTCGCCACTCGCCCTGGACGCGAGTCCCTGCCGTCGCGCTCGTTCCGTAAGTCCCATCGTCGAAAAGGAAGTAGTCCTGACTTGACCACGCGTTCGTGATCGCGTTCTGAGTGTGGAGCGTAATCTTTGAAACGACCTTTGCGGAGTAAGTCTCGGAGATAAGGTTAAAGGCCGCTCCAGCGAGATCAAAATTCAGCTCCAACGCTGGCCGGGGAAGAAAGCGGACAGAAGCTCCGGGGACGCCCTCTACCGCATCGAAATACATTACCGCCATTCCGCGATCTTCGAGCTCCCGCAGGTAGTCGCGGAGGTTAAAATATCCGGCGTCGTTGAGCGTCGAGGGCAATGGCGAAGGCGCCGATTGAGTCAATGGATCCCATAGATCCACTGATTGGATTCTCAGCCACGGCGCACGGCAGGCCTCATCTGCTTGCCCACCGCGCCAATTATTCCAGATGGCGTCAAAAAGGATCAGGCGCAGATGGTCGTAGGCTCCATCGAGATAGTAATACATGTCACGCGTCCACTCTATATCCCGATCGAAGATCTCTATGATAGGCTTCGTTTTTATCGTAGTCACGCCGTTATCCGGCGTCATGGTGTCGATAAGGCTAAAATGCCCCCGGCCGCTCGGAGGCCTATAAATCGCCACAACGCCGCCCTCGTACCCGGAGATTTCGCCAAAGACCTTGAATGAGCTGTTGTGCCGATTGTCATTATAGTAGTCCCACTCAAAGCACTCAGCCTTGAGCGTCTCGGAAAAATCCCTTGAAATAATGTAGATTGTCACACTTTTATCCTCGAAATAATATAAATTGTCACGTTTCTTATATACTCACATAGTAGTCATAGACCGTCACGACGGCGGACAGCGTAGTATCGTCATCGGAGCTCAGCGTGATCTTGCGAGTCCCGCCAGTCGGGATGCGGAAGAAGTTATCTTTCGTAACGTCAAGCGCTTGCAAGTACAGGGTGGAATCCCTGTATACGCCGGCCTTATCAGGCTCTGTCGTGAAGGTCAAGGTGCTTCCGGACGGAATGCTTCCGTCATACACCATCTCGCCGATCTTCATCCAACCGTCGTTATCTTTAGTGTATAAGGACACTATGGGATAAGCTATCGGGCCGGGGATGACCACACGGACAGCTCCCGGCACATGACCGGAGAGAATGAAAGGCTCCGTCTCGCCAGCGCTCCCCTCATTTCCGTAAACGAACGGATATCGCCTCGGATAGACTAAGCGCAAGGTCGTTGCAGAAATCGCGGTTGTAATGGGTGTTTCTGTCGCCCAAAGCGAGAGCAGGCGGAACGCGAACGGGCATTGCAGCTCCCCCGTAACGTTTCGTTCGCCCTTATCGATACGCTCGATGTCTATACGCGCATAATAGATCTCCCCGTTCTCGCGGGGACGGTATCCGACCTTGATATCCTCGCTCGCGTAGATCCACGCGATTAACTCCTGATACTGCTCGTAGGGATCCGCGCCTGTAAAAACCAGCTCGCCGGCGATGCTCCCCTGAGCCAATCTTCGCGTTTTCGCCGAGAAGAATCCCTCGCTCATACGCTCATAGCTCGACTCATATGACGGCCCAAGGCCCTTGGGCTTGTAGACAAAAAGCTTTCGCGTCATGAGGTCGATGCTATCGCCTATCGCATTTTTTAGCCAAAATCTACGCATCCTTAAGCCACCCCCGCGAACCGCACATTGAATTTGTCAAAAACGTACTCAAGCCACGCCTCCGATGGATTCGTGACCGTGAGATTTACGACCGTGCTTCCTCCGGACGTCATGGAGAGCTGAGGCATAGTCGCGGAGATCCCGGGAATCCCGCCCGTCATGCCGGCTATATCTATGAGCTCCCGCATCTGTCCCCGCATCGTGGCCAACACAGCGCCGAAACTTTCGCTCAATCCACCGCCGTAGCCAACGCCGAACATTTTGCCAAGATACTCGCCTTTTCTCGACGGGCTATGCGTATCCGTCGCATCAGCCGCTCCGTCGATCGCCGCCTGTCCGGCGGCATAGGAAGCTGCGTAGATGGAATCAATTTTATTAGTGATGCCTTGGGCGAGCGAGCTGCCGATATTTTCGCCGAGATCTAAAAACTCACCCGGCACGGTTTCGAGCTCGGATTCCACGGCGGCGCTCGCCTGCGCCGCACCGTCGGCATATAGCCGGTTCAGCTCGTCAAAGGAGCCTCCGCTCCGGATATAGTCGACCATCCCCTGCACAGTCGCGGCCGCTTCCGGGCCCATGTCCCTGAGCGCCTGCAAAAATCCGCTGTCAAGCCCCGATTCTGCGAGGATCGCCATGTTGTCCGTCCACGCGGCGACCTGCGCCTGATTCGCCTGGAGATTCGCAATCATCTCTTCAACAGAAATTTTCGCGCTACTGCCCATGCGGCTAAAGGCGTTTTGCGTGTAATCGGCGTAGTATTCCACCCGCTCCGCCGCTTTGGTGTAAGCTTCATTGAGCTTTTCGAGCGCTTCTTCCTGCGTAAGCAGGGCGACGTTCGCCGCCGCAACTGCCGCCTCTTCCTCGCTTATCGCGCCTGTAAATTCGTCGATGGCGGCCTTAGCGGCGGATGCGTTTTCTTCAGCTTCAGCCACAACGGCGTTCGCATCGCGTAGCTCGCCGGTTGCTTCCTCATAGGCCGCCGCCGCGCTATTCAACGCGATGGCCTCGTCGCCGATAAGCTTTCCGAACCAGCTGGCATTATTTCGCGCCTGCTGGGCCATCGTATACTCCCACTCGGCGTTGTTCCGCTTCGCCCGAGCGGCGTCCCTCGCCTCAATGGCGTCGAGGCGTATCTGTTCAGCTTCTTGCCACTTTTCGACGAGCAAATCGACCTCAGCTTCTCGCATCTTGGCGGCTATCAACTCATCAACGGCGGCGATGTTCCCGGTGATAGCTCCGGTGTTCTCGTCGTAGGCGAGGTTTGCATCAGCCAGCGCGCCGTTAAGCTCTTCTATGTAAGTCTTCAGCCTCAGCTTCTCGCCCGCGCTGATATTCTCTTTTTCACTCAACCGAGAGACCTCGGCCGCCATACTCCTGAGGGTGCTCTCCTCGGCCTGCATCTCCTGCTTCCGCTCCGATGCCGCTTTGGCTTGCTCAGAGATAGCTTCGGTCACCGCATCGATGCTGTCTCTAACGGAGTCTGTGTCGTCGCTCATGGCCGAGGCGGCCAGCGAATAGCCCGCCATCGCGGCTACGAGCGTGGTGATGCCCACTATCAATAGCCCGATGGGATTCGCCGCCATCGCGGCATTAAGCCCGTACTGTGCCGCCGTAGATGCGATCGTCGCACCCTTATAGACCTGCAACGCAAGGCTTAGGGCGCTCACGAGTTTGACGACCGTCAGCGCCGTCTTAAAAGCTATGACTCCCGCCACGACGGCGGCGAGCACCTTGATGAGCGTTCGGCCGTTCTCGGCCAGCCAATCTATCGCTGACGCCACCGCCGGAAGGACGCTGACAGCCAGATCTATAAGCTTTTCCAGAAAACTTGCGGCGGCGGCCGCGAGCTTCTCAAGAGCCGCCTGCATCTTCGGGGTGTTGAGCTTGGCCTGCAAGCTCGCCATCGTCTTTTGGATATTCTCCGCAAACTTCGTCATCGGGTTTGCAAAGCTCGCTGCGAGCTGGGTCTTAGTCGCTTCCCACTGCGCCCGAACGACCTGAAGGGCATCGTTGAACTGCCCTAACGCCTGCACGCTCTCGGTAGACACGACTGCACCCACGGCATGAGCTTCGTCGGCGTATTCGCGGAGGGCTTGGCTTCCGGCGTTGATCAGCGGAAGCATATCTTGATACGACCGACTGAAGATCTCCTGTGCGGCGATCTCGCGCTCGGTCTCGCTCTCCAGGGTTCCTATGGCGTCGATGACCCGATAGAACATCTCTTCAGAGTCATAAAGCTGACCGTTACCGTCCCGCATGGACAGCACAAGCCCGTCGTAGATCTCGATGTAATCCTGCCCTGCAATAGTGGCCTCGCTCATGGCCTTAACTGTGCGAGCGAGGCCTTTCTCCATATGCTCGACCTCGGTATCGATAAAGCGGGCTGCATAAGCCCACTCCTGCAAGGTCTCCACGGATGTCCCCGTGGTCTGAGCTCGGGTTAGTAGTTCATCGGCGGCGTCCGACTGGTCGGCGGCGAATTTAACAAGCGCTGCGCTTGCGCCGACAGCCGCGGCCAACACCGCAGCTAAGGCTGCTGCCGTTGTTTTGAGCGTGGAACCAAGACTTGAGGCGCTTGTTTGAGCCTTGTCAAATGCGGCGTGCATCTCTTCTCTTTTGAGCTGCTCGAGCGCCGCCTCATTCTCCTTGATTTCCCTCGTCGTCTTATTAAGCGCCGTTTGGGTCTTTGTAAGGTTGTTTTCAAGCTTCTTGTACTGCTCGGAGTTTTCAAGATTCTCTTCTCGGAGCCGCTGCATCGCCGCCTCGGTCTCCTTGATGGTTTTCTCTTGCAAATCCTGCGCCTTGCGAAGCTGGTTGTTTTGAGAAGTGAGAGATGCTACCGATTTCTCGTTCTTCCCAAAGGTCGAGGTCAGTAGATCGCCTTGGAGCTTGACCTGCGACATCTCCGTGCGTATCTTTTTAAGGGCCTCGTTATACGCCTGATCTCCCGATACGCTGACTACCGCTCCGATGCTGTAAGCCATATGTCAAACTCCTTTCTGCTTTAAATTATAGGATGTCGCTCAAGCTTTCATCCTCATCCAAATACTCCGATTCATGATCCGCCTGCTCGCTCGATTCCTTGAGCATATCGAGCACAAGCCCGACCGTCATCTGCTCTAAATCTTCAATGTGCAGGCCCAAGCGGAGGCAAGCGAGAAAATAACGCTCTACGGTTATTTTGATCGCTTTCCCTCCGCTCGCGGTTTTTTTAGTTGCTTACTGTCCTCCGCAAACGCTTTCGCCAACTCCGTCACCACGGCGAGCGGGTCGAAGGTGTCGAAGCTCTCAAGCCACGCTTCCGCGCTGTCGGGCACGCCCTCGGGATCTGCGATGCGGGCGAAAGTCCATGCCACGTCGTAGAGGACGCGGATATCGAAGGACGGGGAAGTCGGGTCGGTGGCTACTGCTATATCGCGGTAGTAGTCCCGACCCGTCCATGTCCTGTACTTTATCGGCATCGCCGCGTTGGACGCAAAGGCGACCTCTCGGCCGTCGATTTCAAGCACCATTCTTTTCATTGTTCTCTCCTCCGTTATTCAATCCATTCAGCCGATGTGCTATGCCACCCGCTGAATGTCGCGGTCGGCGCATCGTCGGTCGTTATCTTCTTCACCGTCTGAGTATAGGGATGCGGATCCGCGCTCATGCTGATCCCTTTCACCTTAGGCTCGCCGTTTGCACTGGTCGAAGCATCGTAGCTGAGCTGCTGCGCCGTACAGTATAAGAAGGCGGCGCACTCGGTCTTTACAACGCCGTCGATCCACACCTTACGCTCGCCTGTCATGCCGAACTTCTGGTAGTTGTCCGTTATCTTCTCGGTGATAATTCCTGCCTCCGAATCCTTGGTCTGTCCGAGGACGGAGGTGAAGTATGCTTCCGCAAGAGCAGCGAACTCTGCCGAAATGTCATACCCGCCGGGGCGATAGTTGCGATAATAATCAGCATTATCATCCGCCTCGAAGCTCACCGATGCGTTGTTCCTCGGCGTCGCAGTTATGCTCACACCTCCGGGAATCGGAATCGGGGAGCCATATGTCAACGCCGATCCGCTATCCGTAATCGGGAAAACGTGGACATTTTTCCATCCAAACTTAACTTTTTTCATGCAATAATCCTTTCTGCCAGGCTAAAAACCCAGCTGTCGCAATTTCTTGTCATATTCCGCCTGCATCGCCGCTTGGACTTCCGATTCGGCATCCTTCGCCGTCCGCTCTATAAATGGGCGAGCTTTCTGCGGTCGATATTCTTGGCGTCCGTAGTTATAGACCCCGCCGGCAAGCCATGCTTCCGCTCCACTGCTTGTCTTGCTCTTGTTAAATCCGATGACGCCATACATTCCATCTTTGTTCTTGTACTTCTTCAGCTTGATTCGATGTAGGTACTTCGCAAATATCGGTGTCGCCGCTTTCATCCTTGCCAGCAAAACCTTACAGCCGGCGACGACCATGCGCTTCATCGTCACCTCGTACTCGTCACCGAGACGAGATATTGCCTTCATGTACTCATCGGCTCCGGTAAATTTGAATGCTGCCATCCTTAATACACCTCACAAGTAAATAGGTGCGTATGCACCCCGTCCGTCTCATCGTACATCTCAACATACGATGTTAGATCCACTCGCTCACTTTCGGTAAGCGCTTCAAGTAGCGCCGCCGCCACAGCGTCATTATCGCTCTTGCAGTTGCGCTCGACCTCGACCGTCCACCCGGTGATCTGCTGAATATCGTCAAGCATTATCGTTCGCACGCCCTTAGGGCTCCAAACGGTTGTCTCAGACGCGCCGCTGCCGTGATACTTAGTAGCGGCGGGGTCACAGCGCAAGACCAAGTCGCGGAACCATGCCCAATCATATAATGGTGTCATAAGCGGCTCCCTCCAGCGTTAGGTCGCAGATTCTCATGCCGTTGTCGCTGTCGCTGCCTCTAAAGATCCGAGTGATGGAATAGTCACGATCGTTGAGGGTGACGAGCTGCCCGAGCATGATGCGCTCATCGTCAAGCACCCGTATCCGACGGGTCTCAACCTCGGTTCCCTGCACGCCCGTTTCCGGAGCGTTAGAGGTCGCACAGTCAAGCGTCGCATACCATGAGTCGATATAAGCCTGAGCTTCACGCCTCGGCTCCTCGCCTGCTTCCGCAACATTGACGATGCGTTTGATTTCGCAAATCCCATCAGTCAGTTGCATCGGTGCTCACCTCCGCTCCGAGCCAGCGATTCCGCAATGCACGACGCAACCAACTCGGCATCTCTCCGGTCGTGTCACGGTTATTGATCTTCCAGACCGTGTAATCCGCCAGCAGAACGTTGTCGGCCGCGCAGTCGGTGAGCGCGAGGCCCATCCTTTCAAGCTCTTGAGCCGCCGCCTCGATACGCTGAAGCCAGTAAGCCAACTGTATGGGAGGGACGGTGACCCCGCCCCTGTCCATACGCGATTTGACGATCTCAAGCACTATGTCTTTGCCGTACATTGCAGATCACCCCTCTGCCTTAAGCCTTGGGGACGGAGACCACGGTGCCCATCTTTATGACGCGGCTGTCGGCGTCAAGCTCGACCACGGTGATGGTCTTGCCGGCGGCGCACTTAATGGCGGTCGTTCCCGAAGTGAAGGCCGTGAAGTCATCAGCCCTGTCGCCGGAGGTGACGCTCTTAGCACCGATCTTATAGGCGATGGTCGTTCCGCTCGCCTCGGTTCCCGTTACCGTCAACACGGTTGCTCCGGAGGTCGAAGCGTGCGCTGCCGCCGTCACGCCGAGGACGCCGAGTGCGGTGTTGGCATAGTCAATCGGGAAGGTTCCCGACGTTACGGGCTCGCTGTTGTCGAAGCTGATCAGGCAGAACGCCTCGCCGAACACAGGCTTGCCGTCAAAACGGGCATAGCCCTTGAAGCAGGTCTGATTCTGCAACCAGAGGATTTGATCGCTCGACTCGATTGCAGCGCCCTCGCGCTCAACAAGCAGATAGAGGTCGAAGTATCCGAAGAGGATCTGATTGTCCTCCATCTTCTCAACCTCGACGATCTCGCCTCCGACTACGGGCATCTCGTTCCCGACGCCGGCGGCAAGGACTGCCGAAGCGTTGAACTCCATCGCCTTTGTCTTAAGGGCAAGGTGAGTTTTGCGGTTCATTATCCACGTCAGCGCCCCCTTGCTGTAATCCGGACTGGGAATGCCTGCGTTTGCGAGCAGCGCCGTGTAGAACGCTACGCCGTTCAGCCCGTCGGCATCGATCGTCACGATATTGCTCTCGTGTAAGTCAGTCCACGGCCTTGCCTTAGCATCCCAAGACTCCGGCTGTGCCGTCTGCTGAAGCCTCGTCATAATGCCGATAGGCATTTTTACACCCGTGCCAAAGAGGATCGCGTTATCGAGCGCCTTTCCAATCGCTTTGCGGAGTGCCGTCATGATCTCGGTGCCCAGCGCCATATCGCTGTCTTCGAGATAACTGTTGGGGATGGCGATGAAGCCACCGACCAGGAATCCGTCCGTAGTGATCTGGTTGAGACTCAAGTCGAGCTCATTCAGCGTACCGACTGCCTCCATCCACACCGCCTCGGGGATCTCCCCGATAATGTTCTGCCTCGCTGTGCCACTCACCGCCTTAACGGTGACGCGGGAGATCAGCTTGCTTTCCCCCTCAAGCTCGTTGCGGAGGACGTCAAACATCACGTCCGGAATGGTCAGCGTTGCGTTCTTAACGCCACGCGTTTCGCGCATCGTGCGGACATTTTCAATGAAGGTTTTAACCTCATCCTGTGCGAAGAACTGAGAACGTTCCTCATAGTTCATTTCTCTGAAACTTCTGAAGCTCATGGTTGTAGACCCTTTCTTATCTGAATTTTCTCTTTGCGGAACAGGGGCCGTTGCCGCCTTGCTCCTATTTACGAGCTCGTTGAGCTCTGATTCTATCCGTGCTACCTCGGATGCAAGCGTTTGCTCCGTGGTCTCACTCTCCGTTTCCGCTGCCTCGATAGCCGCCTCTTCCGCCTCGATTGCAGCGATCTCATCATCAACGAGATTGCGCTGCTCCTCGGTGGCTTCTGCGGTCAGCTCATCAAATGCTTCCCGTGTCTTCAGCTTGCGCTGCTCCAGCGCCGACCTGCGCTCTGATAGCTCGGTACTCGACCTGTGCTTTTCAAGCTTTGCCCGCGCTTCTTCAAGCTGCTTGTTTAGTTGCAGCTGCCTCAATGCTCTTGCCATTTTGAAATCTTCCTTTCTCTCTCAAGTTTCCACGCCGCGAAGGACGCATTTCTTCTCTGCTCCGAGCGCGCCGTCGCAAAGGTGGACTTGTACGCCGGGAACGTCACTATCGACACCTCATGGAGCTTTATCTTCCTGATGAGGTAGTGATCTTTGCCGTTGCGGACGCTCCGCTCCTCTTCTAAGATGTCGAAGCCGAAGCTACATTGACTCACATCGCCCCGCTGGACGCGGTGCCAGAGGTTCATAGCGTCGAGATCGTTCGGATTGATGTCGACCCTTCCTCTCAGCGCGCGCGGCGTTAGCGTAAAATGCAAAGTCTGTGCCGTCGTTCGTCCGAGCACAAGCTCGGAGCGATGATCCACCAATGCCCGGATGTCCTCGCCGAGCTGATCATCGAAGGCATGAGGATCTATTGATTCTGTGCAATAGCCAAGGTCGTAGACCTCGTCAAAGACCGCGAACTCTGCCTCGATGATGGGGTTTTCTGCGTTGCCGGCGCTGCGGAGCCCTGTATGCGCCGAGCGAATTTCCATAGTTCTATTTGCCATCGCTTTGCTCCTTTAGCTTTTTCTGGTCGCCTATCTTACTGAGTGGAATGTAGTTTTCAAGGATCACCAGCTCGGACAGTCCCTCGCGGGGCTGGAAGCCCATCCAATCGCGCACTTCGTTGCGGTCGATGACCATACGGTCGACCATCGGCCCGCCGATATCTGCGATGTCTTTAAGGCTGTAAGCGTACAGTGATCGCGGATTGAACTTGAAGTACCACTCCTCTTTGATCAACAATTTGAGCGTGAATTCTTGCACAATCGCCGTGGCTATCGGTAGCACCCGGCTCTTAATGAAAGCGTTGTACTCTTCCTTGTTGAATTTCCCCTCGCCCAGCATGAACGAGGGAACGCCGACAAGCGCGGCGACCGTGCGCTTGTCCAAACTTATTGAATCAATAATCGCCAAATCCTCCAGATTGAGGGGAGGCACTTTCTCAACCTCAAACGCCTCGCACGGGATGAACCACGGCTGACCTGCGTCCGAGCTGTCAATGTACTGCTCTCTCAACTTTTTCCGCCCGATGCTCGAGGCAAATTCCTCGGTGAGCCCGTCCACCTTGACTATCAGCGATGGAGCCGGCGACTCCATTAAAACCTTGCTCGTATGCCGAGCCTGCCCGATCCTCTCGGCGATGTCTTTAAGTAGCACCGTCATCCCCCGTCCAATCCACGGGCGGCGGTCGTCCGGATGAAGTATCGGATGGACGATCTCGTCATGGGCAAAGACCTTTCCGCCGATGCGCACCGTGTAGCCGTAGCCGTCTGCATTGTCGACGACCGACACCCGTGACTGGTCTATCGGTCGCAAGTCCTCAATCCTGCCCCCGGAGATTTCCGGAAGGATCCAGCTGTTGCCGTACAAAACCAAATCCCGCGCTATCTTCGCCATGAACGCCTGCCTCGTCATGTATCGGCAAGGCTCAATATCGATCTTGCGACTGAGATTGTTGACGATGCGGACGTCCCCCTCCTTGGTGTTGGCCATGAGGTGAACCGTCATCGTCCCGATGATATCCGCGATCTGGTCTATGGCGGTCTGTATCTCGGGGCAGGTGCTCAATGCCCGATACCCTTTCGGCGCCAGCGCATCTACGGGAGCCGTCAGCGCCAGCGTTGCCGAATTTCTCTTAGTCCACCCGTCGAGCTTGCCGCGAACCCAGTCTTTTAACTTAGCCATGCTTTCGCTTTCCCGCTCCTTTCTAAATTCTCTAACATCCGGCAAGCCGCAAAGACCGCCGCGTCAAACACGTCGATCAAGTGCTCCGGATTAACCTTCTCGTACTGAATCATATCGTCCGTCTTTTCGATCGCCCGAACGTTTTGCACGCAGTACTCAAACGGCTCTGCGTGCAGATAGTACAGCTTCTTGTTCTTGGCGGCTTCCTCGATGTAACGGAATCCCTCGGTCTTGCGCCAAAAATATTGAGGCTGGTCTATGATTGTAAAACCCGCCTGCTTCATGCCGAGGAAGTATTCTCGGCAGAATTTTTTATCGTGACCTATCTGAGCCATCTTAAACCCCCTCTGTCGCATCTCAATGAACCATTTAACAACCTCGGCATGGTTGACGGTGGGCGCGTTGCTCATAGTCAGCCAGCCATCGTCCGCCCAACCGAAGAGCGGGATCCCGCTCTCGTCGGCTCGTTGGTGCGCCCGCGTAATCGGGAACCAGCAATGCGGGATGATGATATTGACGTCTTCATACCGCCCGAACAACGCCGCTGCCGTGAGGTCGTGCAGCTTGGAAAGGTCTGCGCCGCCGTACCATTTGATTCGCAGCTTCGCAAGCTCCTCCAACGTCCACGAGTAGCTACTATCCGAGCGTCTGAACTCATCGATGTTAAAGTACGCTTTCGTGGAAGCAGTGAAGATATTCAACTGCTTGGCAAGGAAGTCTTTTCGCTGCTGCGGATCGTTCTGCGCTTCAAGCGCATCCGCCATGATAGCCGACGGCCTTATCGATACGCCGTAATTCGGATTAGCCTTTTCATGCTCTATCGCACTCGTATAATCAACCGATCCCGTTTCCGGATCTTCATCCGCTTCGCAGATAAAAACAAAAAGATTCTCAGCGTCAACCGTGCCGTCCAAAATCTTCTTGGAGTAGGTCAAGCGGTTGTAGCAGAACGACGTCATATCATCGCCGGCGGTCGTGATGCCGATACAAAGCCGGTTGGTGTAGGCCTTGCCCGACTCGCGGATAACGTTATATTGCTTCGCGCTCTTATAAGCATGGAGCTCGTCGCAAATCTGCACGTTGGAGACGAACGAATCATGCCGGTCGCAGCTTGCCGCCAGCGCTTCTATGCTCATCGACGCTACGATCTCGCCCGCCTCGTTTCTAAACTCACGCGAGATGCTATGCTCGGCGTTGTTGTCTCGGACGCGGAAGTGCTCAATCTCGCCGAGGTTCTCAAGATTGTAGCGAATGTGGCTGAAGGCCTGCGTCGCCTGCTTCAGCGAATTGCCGACAATCAAGACCCTTGATCCGCTCGAACGGTGGAGCAGGGCAAGCGACAGCGCCAAGGCGGCCGCGAACGGCGTCTTGCCGTTCTTGCGAGGGACAAAAACGAACGCCTCTGTAAATCGGCGTTCCTCCGTTCCCGTTTTGTAGAATCCGAGAAGATTGTATATGATGAATTTTTCCCACGGCTCCAAAATCAGGGGCTTACCGAGAAGCGGAGTGCCGTCCATCGCCTCACCCTCTTTGTGGCAGATGCAACGCTCGATGAAGCGGATAACGAACTCGGCATCTCTCGGTCTAAAGTCATAATCGGGGTTATCCCGATCTCTTAAGTATCTTTGGCAAGCTTGGATGAGGCGGTGACACGCGATCTTTCGTCCGTCAATAATATCATCGACATACTTCCGGACGGATTCTTCGCTACTTAGCGTTGCCGCCGACAAAGTCATTTAAGAATCCTTCAAGCTTGGAAGCGCTCGGTCTTGACTTGAGCCCCTTTTTGTCGAGGCGAAGCAGTCCACGCGGGGTAAGTCCCAGCTCGCTCATATACTTTAAGATCATTTCATCCATCTTGTCCATGACACAGAGAATGGGATTTTTGACAAGATTTGAAGCTCCCGATTTATTGACATGGGTGATTACGGGCAGCCCTCCGGAAATCTCGTATCGCTCCGCTGTAATATCTCGTGATTCTTTAAGCTCCGCCAGCTGGGAAATCGCTGTGTCGAACTCTGAGCGATACACCCCGAGACTCTTCATCGCGTCCCGTATCTTTCGCCTGTACGTTGCTTTCGTCAAAGTGCTACCTCCTTTCCATATCATCCGATTCCTTCGATTCCCCTCGCTTCAAAAAACTCCTCGCAGTTGGAAATGCCTCCACACGCCGGTTAACCATAGAACCTTTCTGCGCGAAAGACCCGGGGGGATGCCTTTGCTTTCTCCGGATGTGCCGCGTTGTGACACGCCGTGCAAAGCGCCTCGCCATTCTTAATGTCGAACCTGAGCTCCGGTTGCTCGGTGACAGGAATCTTATGATGGGCGATGGTCGCGTCGACGTTCTTGCCGTACCGTGCACAACGCTCGCATTTGTAGCCCGCACGCTTCAGCACGGCCGATCGCCATCTCCTGTGTTTCGCTGAGTCATAATGCCGTCCGCTCATGCCTAAATCTCTTTCTGCTGTATTTCTCGCCGAGCCCCGCCCCGCTCTGCATACGCCGCGAGATGTATTCACCGCTATCCGCTGTCCACGTCTGCCATGAGCGAAAGCAAAACAATGAGCGCAGAGGTAGCTACTCTGCGCTCTTGTCAGGAGGAGAACAATGAAAAGACGGTTCTCTGTGCGCCATTGGCGACACTATCATCTTAGCGCTTAAAAACTGCCACTTACTGACGTTTTATGCGGTGAAGCCACCGTCTTAAACTGGTCATAGAACACAACCACTTTCCCTTCGTGGATAGCGCAGATCATTTCTTGCTTTGCCCCTGCGCTCGCTGTCCAGTCCGATAAAAAGCAGACACAATCGCATTCACGGAGCATTGCCGTCGACATCCTCATATAAGCATCATAGGAGAATCCTGCGGGAGGAAGCACGGCAGGATTCAACACAACCCATCCCCGCCGCTCGAGCTCGAAAGCTGCCTCGCCGAACTTCTCCTTATAACCGGGATCTCCCGTGATCTTGCCGGCAAGATATATCGTCCGCATCATCTCGTCCCCCACAGCCTCTCTACCTTGGCATAGGTTCTTAGATACCTTGATGGCAGATCGGCAGGCGTGAACTCTCCGAAGAGCTTGTCCATATCGAAGTATCGCGTTAGTGTCGCCTCTTTCACCGTTGCGGATGCGTTCCAGAACTTCTTGGAGGCGCACAGCTTCGCAATGTTCTCGCTGTCGGATAAACTTCCTCTGTGCGCTATGGCTGAAAGCATAACCGTTGATAGGCTGTCGGTTCCCATGCTTTCAACCGCCCAGAGCGATTTGCCTTGATAAATAAGATTGCCCTTCAGGTCTTTGCCTAAAGTCCTCCCGACTTCGCCGCGGTAATTCCGCTTGCTCATCGCGCAGCACGCCATAGGCGTTGCCGGCATAGGCCTAAACGGCGTCGAGTGCAGGACGATTGACCATTGCTTTTCTCGCGGAGCTGAGGCGCGGTCGGCAGACACAAGGGCCTCATAGAACTCCATCCAATCCTCAAAGGTTTCCGTGGGATAGCCTATGACGTTGTATAGTTTAAGCTGATGCGGCTTGCCCGCGTAAGCCAGCATCGCCGAGAGGAATGTCTGAAAGATCTCTTTGGTGATCGGCTTATTGACCATCCTTCTCAACCTCTCGCTCATCCCGTCGATGGCAGTCGTTCTTAGGTGCTTGAAGTCGATGCCCTCTTTATTCTTAGCGAGATCTAACATCGCCCGCTCTTTGTCTTCCATGCCCCCGAAGAGACTCTCGCTCATCCGATAATCGTTGCTGACGGTAGAGCAGAATCGGCGATGCCACGTATAGCCGCAAAAAAAGCACTTGTGCGGACAGCCGATCGTCCCCTCATCATAGGTTCTCTTCTCACTGATCCTGATCTTGTGCGGATAGGGGTTTCGGGCTTGAGCTACATAATAGACCTTGTCCAGTGAGAACGTTGCGGCGTTTGCAACGCTCTCGTGTTCGAACTCATCCCCGCGAACAATCGCGTCAACAAGGGGAACAATGAGATCCTCGCCTCTGCCAAACATGAAGTAATCTCCCCACCTGATGAACGGGGAAATGTGCAAGACTCCGGCGCCACCGATTATCACCTTATAATCGCCTCTTTGCCATCTCAGCCGCTCCGCGACAAAGCTCCACCAATCGCAATCCGAAGTGAGGGAAACTAAAACCACATCATAGAGATGAACGGTCGCCCTGCCTGCATAGTCGACGGTGTATCCTGCCCGCTCAAGGCAATCAATGATGACGCGGAGCCCAGTGAATTGACGGATGTCCATGCACTCATTCTTATAGTTCGCCTTAGCATAGCTGTCCTGAACGTAAGCACATATCTTCATGGCTCACCTCTCAAACACGAAGCCGCATTTGGGACAGTGGATCTGCTCACCATGCGCTTCATCCGTCGGCTCGTCGAGGTCGAGCGGCAAGTCCGGGAGATCCATCGAGAACCCGAACGCTCCCATGTCTATGGTGCTGATGTCTTGCAGCTCGCTTGCCAGCAGCTCTAAATCCCACGCTGCAAACTCCTGTGTTTTATTGTCGGCAAGCCTGTACGCTTTGACCTCCTCCTCGGTCAGGTCATCGGCGACAAGCACGGGCACCCACTCAAGGTTCAGCATCTTCGCCGCCTTGAATCGTGTATGCCCGGCGATTATTACATCTCTGTCGTCTAATATTATCGGCACCCTGAATCCAAAGGTCTGTATGCTCTTTGCAACAGCCTCGACGGCTGCATCGTTCTTTCGAGGATTCTTATCGTAGGGAATCAACTCGTCCAGTTGCCGGTATTCAATGTTCATATTTTTCATTTGATTTTATCCTTTCTTTGTTCTTATAGTTTTTTGAGCGCCGCATCGTTAAGCCGGAAGCATTGCCGCTCCGAGTACGATGCCCTCCGAGCGACAGCGCGCCAGCTCAACCCTTGCATGTATCGCAGGCGGATGATCAGCGCCTGATCCGGCGGCAACGTTCCAATCCAGTCCGATATCCGTTCTTGAAGCGCGACAAGCTCCTCGATTTGGGCAAGATGCTTACGCTCTGCCGCATCGATGAGCGCGACGACCTCGGCGATGTGGTCGTGTTGCTGTGTCGGCGAAGTCCCGATGTTTTCGCGAGGCCCGGAGCGCGCCAAGCCGGAGCCGATCCAGCGCAGACGCTGAACCTGCTCCCGCATAGCCTCTATCTCTTTGCTCAGCACGCGGCAACGCTTGACATCGGCTACAGTAATCATATATCGCTGGCCCTCGTCTTTATCTTTATCAGCCTCACGATCATGTCCGCCTCGATAACCGAGCGCACCACATAGGCGATAGCGCCCGCATCCCGTAGCCTCTTAATGTATTGCTTTTGAAGCGCTGTCGGCGTCCCCAGCAAGGGACGCTTAATCTCGAGCGCGATGTGCAGGCCCTTGTAGACTATGGTTAGATCCGGCTGTCCGGATGCCGAATAGATTGATTGCTGGGTTTTGCTAATAACCGCTCCGGGGAGCTCGGCTGACAGCTTCGCCTTGATTTGCGTCTGGTACCACGATTCCGACGGTATATTCTGCGACAAAAAATGCGCAACGTCCCCCACGTCGAATGGCGACTTATTAACCTTTGCCCATCCCCTGAAATCGGAGATGCTGTCGAAGCTCTCGGGCAGGCGGGAGCACGGCCAGCGCAGAGGCCTTACTTCCCTTGTCATCGGGAAGTCAAGACACGCCGCGCACACGGCGCAATACTCCAACGCTTCGGGGAGCTCCGCCCCGCATCTGATACAGATATTCGACATCTCACTCAACTCCTTCCATTTCGCGCTTCAGCTCGCTGTTCTTCCGCTTCTCCTGCTCGTACAGGTCGTACAGCAGTTCATACGCCCTGTTGTTCTCGGCGGCAACCCGATCAATGCGCCTTGCTACGCGGGATATGTTCCTCATGTCGAGGATTATAAGGATGGCCTGCACCAGGGAGAGGAGCGCGAAGAGCGCCGCGAGCGAGTAGTAAAACAACGTCATCTCAATCCTCCTTCTGCTTGTCCAGGTGCTCCGCCCACAAGGATTCGATCTCGGCGTACAGGGGATGCGAGCCGTCAAGCATCTGCTTCTCTTCATCTGACGGTGGATAGCCCAAGCTCTCAAGGAGAGCGTACTCGGCGGTCAACGCACGGTGAACCTCAAATTTGCCATAGTGATACTCTTCATTTGCGTACATGAATGTGGATACCGTGCGGCATTCATGGTCACCCATGGCGCGGGTCAAAAGATATAGCAACAAGGCCGTCGTTGCAGTAGGTGCCTTTTCATATCGCTCGAAGAACGCTTCCCTGAGGTCGCAAAGCTCATCTTCCGAATAGACGGCCGATTCCGGCAACTTGGGCAACAGCTCGGAAGGAGATCCATTTAACGACCAACGGGAATTAAGGCTCAAGGAGCCTGTCAGCTGGCCGACCAGCGCTCTTGCAACATAATCCTTGATCAGGGCTTGATGTTTGGCCGCCTTAGCTTCCGACGCCGTAAGATCGCGGATTCGATCCTCTCGCATTAGGGTGGCCCACTCATTGAGCCGGAGCACTTCCTCAACGAGCGGCTTAACGATGTCGAGGATTGACGGCGGAGCAGACGGATTATCCTCTTCGACGCGCTCTCTATACAGCTGGATAGTACAACCCGACTCGACAACTATGTAAGCATATTTGCAGGCATTCGCATCCTCCGGGACAAGGACATGATCGCCTGTTGTGAACGTTTGAACCCATCGCCAGCTGCTTCGATCGCTATGCTTTATTTGCGCCCTGCGTTCGGCGAATGAATCGAGGAAGTAAACCACTTTAGCCGCCCATTCGTTAAACGCATCGACACGCTTCCCATAGAGAATGGCGCTATTGAAATAATCCGTCCCGATAGCGTCAAGTGCTTTATTGCGCAAACGCTCATCCTTAATCTCGCAGACCTTGGCATAGTCATCAAGCGAGATTGATTTTACGAGAGCCTTTGCAAGTCGCTCCTGATCCAAAGACAGCAGATTCACGCGGCGCCGTATTGTCGATTGCGAAAATCCTGTCTTCTTCGCAAGACTCTTTATGTCGTCCCCGAAGTC
Source organism: Clostridia bacterium (assembly GCA_030527115.1). GTDB lineage: Bacteria > Bacillota > Clostridia > Christensenellales > CAG-138 > JAQUTY01. Next base: position 14,763 of record JAUNBM010000016.1, on the reverse strand, counting down.
AAGCATAAGCTGAAAGCCTTTCGCCTGCTCCATGATGGTTAGATCGCTACGCTGCAAGTTCTCCGTCATCATCGTGGCAAGCTGCTCTTTGGGCGTCATGTAAACCGCTATGCAAGGCAGCACGGTCAGCCCCGCCAGCTTAGCGGCGGCGAGCCTGCGATGCCCTATGACTACCCTGTACTCTTTAACCTCTGTCGGGTGCGGGACAACGGTCAAGTTTTGCAAGATGCCGTTAATCTTGATGCTCTCCGTAAGCTCGGTCAAATCGCCTAAGTCCTTGCGGGGATTGTCCGGGTGCGGGTGAAGCCTGTCCACGCTGATGTAAGTAATCTCCTGTTTCATTTTCTTTCTTTCCTCCTGTTTTTTGCATTTATTCCTCTTCGGTGTAACCACTATTTTTTTAGTGGTTACGCAGTGGTTACGCCCAAAACCTTAGATTTTATCGGGCTTTCGCCACTTTTTGACCCCGTTGTAACCAGTAACCGAAACTTTTTAATTAAGTCTTTATAGCGGTGATTTTTCTGAAAGAGTTTTTCGCAAATCGCTCTTATAGAAATATCTTGCTAAATAGTGGTTACATTGGTTACAAACATATATTTATTGAGCAAAACGCCCTAAATTACTGGGGTTTTAAGCGTAACCACTACGTAACCACTAATTTTTTTCGGTTACGTTTTTGCCGGAAAAACGTCCGGCGGCAAAGCCGTCTCTTTGAACCTGAACATCTCCGGGGCCTTGGTTAGCTGTCCCATGTGGATCTGTAACATCCTCGACGGGTAGCCGTTGAACCTCCTCAGCCCCGCATACCGTGTTGTGCCTTCAGATCCTCCCGCCTGCGGAGGGATTATAGCCCCAGTCTCGGCGAGGTGCTTCATTGTTTTCCTCGGAGAGTAGCCGCCTTTGGTCAGGGCCTCGCTTAGCAGGCTCGGCAGAACGAAGACGTACTCGTCCTCGAAGAATCCGAGCTGTCGACCGTTGCAGTAAGGTGTGAAATAATCCTTGTTGCTGATGATCCAGTCGGCGACATACTGCCGCGCATACTCGTTGACGTCTTGAACCTCGTCCGCTTTGAGCTTTGCGATGATGGAGTCCAGCATTGCCATGGTGTCTCGGCAGGCGGCGGAGTAGTCGCCGTCGAAAATCCATTGGGACGCTAGAATGTCCGCCGCGCCGACAACGGCCAGCCCCGCGATGTGAGCGCCGTTAAACTTTCCGTGTCTGCTGGCGATATATCCTGAGACGAGGTCGTAAGTGTCACAGATCTCGGTTTCCCCGGCTTCAACGAGACGAGCGATAAACGCCGGCCCGGCCGTCCCGTGGAAAAGAGCGGTCTGCTGGTGCATCAAAGACGCCGACGCTTCATCCTCAAACGGGGCTCCGTAAAGCTCAAGAACACGGCTTGCGACGCCGCTTTGGGACGTTTCCGTCGATAGCGGTTCCTCGCCCGTGGAGATAATCACGGATCGCCATGTGTTAGTGGTCTGCAACCCGCCTGTCTTCGCTCCACGGGTGCGCCCCTGCCCCTCGGCAAGCATATAGACGATGCGCTCAATGCTCTCCTGATTCCGCCCGGCAAGCTGACGCTCGTCGAGCCCTAAAGGCAGGTCGCAATACATACTTGCCATGCGCTCGAGGGCGACGCCGGTCGCGTTGAAGTTGCCGAGGATCCTCGACGGATCGCCCCATGCGCTCAACGCTGCTTTTAACGCCGCAGTCTTGCCTCCTCTCGAGCCGGCCCAGTTGTAGACGAAGAAGATGCGCTGATTGACGATGCGGAGGAGCGGAGCGGCGAAGCTCGCGGCGACGATAAAGCGGAAGATGTGCCTGCTCCTGTGCGGGTTCACCATCCGAATCCACTCGGCAAGCGTTCCGGATGCGGAGTAGCCGCGAACCATGCCGAGCATCGAGGGGTCGACGTCAAGGACGAGGTCTAACTCCTGCCCCGGGATGAACCGCTTGCCGGGTTGCCAGCCCAAATGCGTGGTGCTGTCGCTACGCGGGATCAGGTCGAAGTTCTCCGCCTCCAGCGCAGAGAGGAATCGAACGAGATCTTTAGCGCTTTCGGAAGATACCGTTATCCCGAGGTTTGAAAGCTCGGTTATGCTCCTTGCCTGAAAGACCATGCTCCGCTGTTGAATCGTCGTCTGCCATTCGCCGTCGCGCTTGAATGCCAGCTCTATCTTTTCACCCTCGGCATCCACGCCCCGAAGCCGCTTGGTTATCAGTACCGGAGTGCGGCAGAAATAGCGGGGGAGGAACGCTGTCTTTTGATTGCAGAGGGCTATGCCCTTATCGTCGAAGATGAAACCTTCCGGGACGCGCAGATTTATAGGCGCTCCTTGAACCACCTCCGGCACGGCCTCCGCCGCCTTTTCGAGGTCTATCTTGAGAGCATCGGCAATAGCTTGCTTTATCTTAGCCTTAGCGTCGTCTGCCCCGTACTGGATATATAAGGCGGAAGGGTCTTTCTGCGCGAAAGAGCGACAGCTCCACGAGTAGACCTCGCCGAGGAAATATCCGTCGTGCAGGGACTTGAGCGTGTGCGACAGAAAGTGTTGCCCGCCCTGATCCGGCTCGACGTGAATATAGACCTTCAGGCCCTCAAGCTTCGGAGCGAACTCCGGCTTGAAAAGCGACGCCCCAGCCACACCTAACGCCGGAAAGCCGAGATGCCAAAGCGTTTGAGTGTCGCTCTCGCCCTCAACGAGGATGCAATAGCCCTGCTCCCGGATGCGGTCGAGCCTCCACTCACCATACAGCCCTATCTTCCCGGTGCTTCCGTACTTCCACTTGAACCGGGTTTCGGCGCCTGCCGGATAACGCTTGCGGAAAGTGACTTCTTTTCCGATCTCGTCCATGTAAGGGATCTTAATGTAGGGCGATCCGTCCTTGTCCTTTCCGGAACTGAGCTTGCAGACCTGCGTTAAGAACGCTTCCGGCAGTCGCTTTTCAAGCGAGTACATCGTGACGGAGTAGGAGCGCTCCCTTACTGCCGCCCGGGGCGCATCGGGATCGAGCGTCATCCCGTACTTTGACAAGATGGCGTTATAAGCCTCGGCCGTCTCGATCCCTTGTTGTTTGGCGTAGAAAGTGACATAGTTCCCGTGGGCGTCGCAGGCGAAGCAGTTGAATTTTCCCGTTTTGAGGTCGGCAGAGAATGAAGCGTTCTTGTCGCGGTGGAAAGGGCAAAGTCCGATCAGCCGATCTCCGGTGACTTTGGCTTTTTCCACAGCCGCCGAATATTCAGCGCGATAATCGACTATCGCGTCAAGATCTATGTCAGAGGGATTTGAAACCTTTTTCGCCATACGCTCACCGTCCTTTCTGGGGCAACGTTATAAGCGCCGCCCCTTTGTTCCTCTCATGCCTCCTCAATGGTCAACTGCTCCGGTGCGGGTGCGGGGTCAGGGACTTCCATGAACTCTCCGAACTCCTCAGGGATATCGTCCGTGCTTACCATCTGTTCAACCGGCGGGGGGATCATGGCCGTTTCTTGCTGGAGATCAACCATGCCGCTCTGTTGCTTTTTGAGTAGCTCGCACATACTCTTAGCGGCAAGGGCGTCCTCCTTGGAGAGCAAGCCCATGTAGGTGAAGGTCGGCGTGGAGTACTCGATGCCGCCTTTCGAGGTCTCCTTTTTGAGCCCTATGCGGGTGACGTACTCATATGAGCGCTTGCCCTTGCGAAGGATGTTTTTCCCGAGGTAGTCGCGCAACGACTTTAGCGCCGTCGGCGGGAGCGAGAGTTGCATGGGCATGGGCGTCCCCTCTCGCAGGATGTAGAGGCGGTGCATGTTTTTGCACGCCTTGCCCGTTTCGCCGATGAACTCGTTGCGCGAACAAGTCGCACAGTCGTGAAGCTCCCCGTACTTGTCGAGGCCGATCTTGCCGTCATAGCTTGCGCAATCCGGCTGTTCGTTGCCGCCGGTATACGAGCTGGGCCAATAGCTGTTGGTTGCGTGGTGATGGATGATCACCGCATCGATGGTCTTCACGATGTCCGGATCCTCGGGATCCTCCGAGGGGACTTCAAAGGCCAGTCCACCGCCGGAGGGAATCTTTATCACCTCCGGGCGCAGGGATCCCAGCCCGTCCAGCTCTTCAGCGTACATTTCAGCGAGATCTCCCGTGAGGGCGGTCATCTCAAATGCCGCGATTTCCGTGTCTTGCGGAGCTTTCACCGCTATGCTTTTAGTCTTGGTTGCCATGTTTCTTTCCTCCTGTCTTTATTTAGCTCGACGCCTGTTGACGTCGAAATAGCTATAAATGCTTATCAGGGGCTCATAGTCCCCCGGCAGGGTTCCGCCTGCCTTTTCCGCCAAGTCCGACAATGCCGCCTGCAATGTCGCGGCCGCAACCGTGGGCTTGATGATGTCGCCGAGCCCGTCGGCGCGCAACAGCTCGAAGAGCTCATCATCTGCGCCGCTGCGTTTACTGAACTTCGTCTTTTCGGTGAGACTGAACGAGTAGCCGCTTCGGACGATCTTCGGCGTTTCCTCGTCTATCATCATCTCCGCCAGCTTGTCACGAGCCTCTTTTATCTTCGCGTTGTTGTCCTTGGTCTCCGCTTCAAGCTCATCCTTGCGGATCAACAGCTCTTGATATCGGTCGATTGCCGCTAAAATGGGGTTGTTCATGGGTAGTCCTCCTTTCTTTAGGCCGCGAAGATTTCGCGCCAGTTGTCCACGATAAGACGCGCTAAGTCCTTTTTCTTGTCGAGGGCGGCAAGGATATAGGAATCCACCGTCCCCCGAGCGACTAAGTGAATGTAAGTGCAGGTATTACGCTGTCCTATGCGGTGGATCCTCGATAGGCTCTGCTCGTAGGCAGCGTAGTTGAAATTGACGCTGTAATAGACGCAGGTATCTGCGGCTGTGAGTGTGATGCCGAGCCCTGCCGTGTCGATTTGCGCCACAAAGACCTTGGTTTCGGGGTTGCTTTGGAAGTCGTTGACTATCTCCCCGCGCTGTCCCATGGGGACGGCTCCGTGGATCAGCCCGTAGTGGATGCCCTTGCTATCTAAGAGCGCCGTGATAAGCTTCAGCTCCGCAAGGAAGCGGGCGAAGATCACCAGCTTCTTCCCGGTCGCAATCACATAGTCCTCAAGGATATCGGATAGCGCATCACGCTTGGCCATGCTCACGCTTTGGGTGGCGGAGCCGTCATCGGCTTGCAGGAATCCGCCTGCGATCTGCTGCAACCGCAGCAGGCGGGTTAGTGCCGTTGTCGCTGTTACCACGCCGCCGCCTGCGAGCTCTGCGAAACTGTCGCGCCGCACCTTGTCATAGATGCTTTGCGCCGAGGGCTCCAAGGTCACGAGCCTGTGCTCGAAAGTCTGCTCCGGCAGATCAAGCGCCTCCGCCTTGGTCACGCGGTAGGCTACGGAATACTCCTTCTGCACCAGCTCGTCAAGGTTGCGATAGCCGACAATCTTATGCCGCTCATAGCCGCCCATGATGGCATACCGCCCTCTGAACGCCCAGTAGTTGGGCCCGAAGACAGACGGATCCATAAAGCGGTACTGGCTCCACAGATCGATCGCGTTGTTCTGCACCGGCGTGCCGGAGAGGATGAGCTTGTAGGGGGCGTTATCGCCGAGCTTGTGCATCGCCTTGGATGCGGCTATGGTCGGGGTCTTGATACGCTGCGATTCGTCGGCTATTATCATATCGGGCTCCCACGCTTGCAGCGCCTCGGCGATGCCGTCCCGCCATACGCTATCGTAGTTGATAACGGCGACCTTTAATGCCTCCGTCTTGTCCGCCTTAAGCTCGGACAGAGCCGCCAGCCTTGCCTTCTTTGTTCCGAGCAGCACCGCCGCCCGATACGGGAACGCTGCAAAGCGATCGAGCTCATCGGGCCACACGGAGCAGACCGAGGACGGAGCTACTATAAGCACTCGGTTAATCTTGCGCTGCTTGTAGCCCACGCCCATAACGGCGATCGCCGTCACCGTCTTGCCACAGCCCATCTCGAATAGCAGTCCGAAACCCTTATTTTGCGCGGCCATGGGTTAGCTCCCTCCCTTCCGCTTGGTTCGGGCGTCTTTTATCTGCTTTTCTGCCCAGTAGAGCAGACTGTCCGGCATAACGAAGGAACCCTGTCCTTCGCTGATAGCATTGAAAAGGCTATGGAGCGCGTCTTTGGCTTCTTTGACGTCTTTATACCTTGCGACCGTCACCGCAGGGCGAACGTTATCGTAGCTCGCTACTATCAATGCAGCGTCTTCTTTCGCCGCTATGCAGAATCGCTCGACACGGTCTGAATTAAGCACTTCTGCACCTTGTCCGTTCAAGATGTACATTCAATCCTCCTCCGCTTCTTTCGTTCTCAGTTCTGAAGAGTCGGCGGGATCGACAATCTCGTCATAATACACGGGATCTCGCTTATAGTCGTTCAAGCAGAGCGTACCTGAGCGGTCGATGTATCCATATCCAAGCGTGGGGTGCTTGATTATGGTGAGTGGATAGTGATGGAACAGCCCCCACTTGGAATCTACTGTCTTTCCGACAAATTCATCAACGTTATTAGCGTCTATGCGCAACATCTTTCATCCCTCCTTAATTGTCCACGCAGATGAGAATGCACTTCTGCCAGTAAGGCTCGTGGTCAGCAAAGTCCTTCTCGATCAGAGCTTCAGCTTTCTCCACAGGGTGCGTATAGGGCAAGTGGCGATTTGCAAGTGCGGTGTGCAGCTCTTCGCGCTCGGTGAAGCACAAGTATCTGTTGACCGTGTGGCGATAGGCTATTAGCTCCACGACCTTAACGTCTACAACGCAACAGGCCATTAAAGGCAATTCGCTTAAGGGATCCCATGGATTTGCCTCTCTCCCTGCTGCAACGCATATGGGCAAGTCGGGATTCTCGATGATGAGCTGTCGCAGCTTCTCAGCCGAGTGCAACATGTCTGTGGGGCGCGTTTGGCGCAGATACGGATACGATAATTTCATTGTGTCTCTCTCCTTTTCTATTTTTAAGGACGTCAGGCGTCCTCAATTCCGTCGATAAGTCCCAGCGATACGAGAGCGAGGTTCGCCCCTCTGATCTGGTGCTCGTACAGTGTCGCCTTGACCGGGAAGTCCGTCAGCGGCTTGGGCTCCGGCTCGGCTCTAAGACTGTCGATAAGCTGACGCCGCCTGCGCAGCTCGCTAAGCATGGCAGCGATGTCGAGGGGCAGAGTACAGATGCGGTTGAGGCGGGCAAGGAGATCCTCGCTGACGGGGCCTATAATCGCCTTTCGCGCCCTGTCCCAAATCGTCAGCCCCCATGCGCTGACTATTTGATATTCGTCGTTCGAGAGGCAGGTGATAACGATCTTGCCCTTGCTTTCGGAGATTTTCATCGGTTTACCTCGCATTCCCGTGGTAGCTTGGGCAAGGGCATCCAATGGGTGACTTCATTCGCGCAGCACCTGTGCTCGGCGTTCTCTTTGGCAATAGACTTGTGCCCGTGGCAAAAGGTAGTTGCCCATTCGTCGTCCCAAAGCCAACCCGTGAATACCCAATAGTTAACCTCCTCACCTTCCGTGTCCTTAACAAGCAGCAGAACGTCTGTATAGGCTTCGGGAAGCCTGTCCTTAACGCTTATCCATTTGAGTGACTGGGTGTCCTCAATTGCCGATTCCCGAGCGAGCTCCTTCTTGGCTTTCGAGATAAGCCACGCTCCAATGCATCGGCTGCAAGTAGCTTCGTCCGTATATAATCGGCGGCATCGGGTCGCAGATTCATAGCGACAAAGCCCCGCCGCCTGCATAACCTTTGCCGCGATTTTTACGGCTCTACCCTCTACGGTGTCCTTCATCCTTAACCCTCCTTCACTTTCTCCGCCGCCGTTGAGATTGCAACAAGGCGGTTCTTCATGTTTTCCTTCTGAACTTCGCACACCCGCTTGGTGTATTCCAACTCCGCCTCGAGATCAGCGCAGCGCTGTTTCTCCTCGAGGTACATGTCATAGAGCCGCTCGCAGGCGTCGCTCTGCTTCATAAGGCGCTTCTTGGCAGCGTCCTTGCGGCGTTTCTCGCCCCCGCATGATGGCCAAAGCATTGTTGCGCAGAGAATCTGGGCTGTAAGCAAGAGCCCGTTGGCAATGAGCCCAAAGATCAGTTGATTCTGGATCATGACCGGCCTCCCTCGATGAAGCGGATAAAGCCCAGTCTTGGAATCTTCACACGAGTACCTACGACTATCACCGGGAACCCCAGCTTGTGAGGCGCGGTCTGTGCTTGACAGCGTATGCTGTGCGGCGCGACCTCCAGATAGTCCGCGATGTCATCCGCAAAGAGGAATTCTTTGTCGGACGCTTTGATTTCGGCTAATGTTTTCATGTTTCTGCTCCTCCTTGCCCGCCATTATGCCGATGCGTTCTGTTCAAGTTCTTGAGCAGGGCGGGTAAAAAAATATAACGGGATGTCTGTTTCCGGGATTCCAAGCAACTTGATAGCCGCCGAAATTTCTGCCTGACTCCAATCTGAATGATTGTTAAGGCGTGCCGACAACGTCGTGGTTGACATTCCCATCGCCGCAGCAAAGCTTGATTGCAGGTGGTATTTGGCTCTAATTTTGCCTCGCAACTCTGAATAGTTAAACATCATTTTGCTCCTTTCGGTCGTGTTCAAGTTATTGAGCAATTTAAGTATAACGCACACAGATTCGATTGTCAACATCTTTTTTTCAATTTCTTGAACTTTTTTTACAATTTAATTGACATTCGTTGAACAATACCTTATAATTTAAACAACAGGTTAAGGAGGAAGGCGAATCATGGAAAAGGCAAAAGTGCCGTGTAGCGAAAGGATCAAGGAGGCTCTCGCAATGCGCGAGATGATCCAATCAGAACTTGCAACTGCGACGGGATTAGGGAGAAATGCAATTAGCCAATATGTATCGGGGAAATTTGAGCCAAAGCAGACAGCACTTTACAAGATAGCCAAGGTTCTTGATGTCAGCGAGGCGTGGTTAATGGGCTACGATGTCCCTAAGGAGAGGCTTGAAAATCTTAAGTTTTCAAGCTCCTCGGCGGAAATCCTCTCTATTCGTGTCCAAAAGATCCCGATGCTGGGCGAAATCGCTTGTGGGGAACCGATATTTTGTAACGAAGAACGCGAAAGCTACGTTGCAATCGGAGCCGAAATTAAGGCTGACTTTTGTCTGAAGTGCAAGGGCGACAGCATGATCGGCGCGAGGATCTATGACGGGGATATCGTATTTATTAGCTCTCAAAGCATCGTCGACAATGGTGAGATCGCTGCGGTGATAATTGGTGACGAGGTCACCTTAAAAAGGGTGTTCTACTATCCCGACAAGCTTGTGTTGCAGGCGGAAAATCCCAAATATCAGCCGTTTGTTTACGTCGGCGAAGAGCTTAATTCTATCCGCATTCTCGGCAAGGCCATTGCGTTTCAAAGCGATGTAATATAACACAAAGGAGGAGAGAGGCATGAAAGGGTTTTTTGACCGAAAAAAGGGTAAGTCACTGTCGGATCGCATCGATGATTATGTAGCGCTGGATCTCGAAACGACGGGCTTCGAGGCTGGCATCGACGAGATTATCGAGTTCGGAGCTGCAAGGGTGAGGGGCGGCGAAGTCGTCGAAACGTTCCAGCAGCTTGTAAAGCCCCAATATGGGATAAGTCCGGAGATCGCCCGGATAACCGGGATTACAAACGACATGGTTGCCGACTGTCCGAGGATAGAGGAGGTTCTGCCTCGCTTCCTTGACTTCGTAGGCGATGATGTCGTTGTCGCGCACAACGCAAACTTCGACGTCAATTTCCTTATTTACGCAAGCGATGATTACGACTTCCCAAATGACTTTATCGATACGCTGCGCTGGGCTCGGCGGCTTCTGAAGCTCGATCACCACCGCCTGCCGGATGTTGTTGCCGCCCTCGAAATCCCTGTATCGGAGCATCACCGCGCGCTCAGCGACGCATTGACCTGTGCGGAGATCTATGAGCGGCTGAAAAAGAAACTCGTGGAGCTCGGCGTTGAGCTCATGTTTGCTCCGAGCGCCCGCCCGCCGATAAAGCGCACTGTTGACTCTTTCGGGCGTCCTGTCATTGAGATCGACGAAACGATCGCCGCGAAATATACGCCGGATCCCGAGTCGCAGATCTACGGAAAGACCTTTGTGTTCACGGGGGCGCTGTCCTGCTTTACACGCGACATGGCTCACGCCATCGTCGCCGCCATGGGCGGCACTCCAGGCAAGGGCGTCACGATGAAGACCGATTATTTGGTCGTCGGAAACATGGACTTCCCGCGATCCGTTACCGACGGCCGTAGCGCCAAGATGAAAAAGGTCGATCACCTCAACGAGATCGGCGCTAAAATCAAGATTATATCCGAAAACAGCTTCCTTGAGATGATCCGCTGGGAGGGCTAAAGGACGGGATGAAGACGCTTGCCGATGCCGCGAAGAAACTATGTGTTAGATGCAACGCCGAGCTACCGGACGGCGCTGTTTACTGCCATCTTTGCGGGGCGAAGCAAAACAAAAAAACCTCCGTTAAACGCAGGGGAAACGGCCAGGGGACGGTCTTCAGGCGGGGAAAAACTTGGACGGCCGAAGTCGTCATCGGATATTCCCCCGACACGAACAGGCCCATCAGACGAACCAAGGGCGGCTTCGAGACCAAGAAAGCGGCCCTTGACTATATCCCAAAGCTGAAAGTCCTCGTTCCAGTGCAGGATCGCATCACCTTTGCGGAGCTCTACAAGCGATGGGAGCCCCAATATGAGCAGCGCGTAGGCGAATCGACAATGAACGGGCACCGTGCCGCCTTTGCCTACTTCAAAGATATCTGGTATGCGCCCTTCGTCGACCTGTACACGGAGCCGTTACAGGAGTGCATAGACCTTTGCCCGCGGGGGAAGCGGACGAAGGAGAACATGAAAGCGCTGTGCATGGCGTTATACAAGTATGCTGGGGCAAACCGGATAACTCAGGATAATTACGCTCAATACCTTTATTGTGGGAACGACGCCGAGCGGAAGCGCCCACCGCTTACCGGCGAGGAGCTCGCCGCCGTCGAAAACGCGATAGGCAAGATCCCCTACGCGGACTATACCTACATCCTGTGCTATACGGGGTTGCGCCCGAATGAGATGTTCCAAATGACAAAGGACGCCTACGATCCGGTCAATCAATGCCTTGTCGGAGGATTCAAGACCGAGGCAGGCACAGATCGAATCATAACGCTGTCCCCGAAGATACAGCAGATGGTAGCTGACCTCGCGGAAAAGGCTGATCCCTACATCTTCCCCCGAGAGGATGGACGGATGATGAGGGATGACTATTTCCGCCGGAGTTGCTTCAGCCCCCTGATGAAGAGATTAGGAATCGAGGGTCGCGTTCCCTACTCCTGCCGGCATACGTTCTCGAACCTCTTAAAGGACGTGCAGGGCTCGGATACGGATAAAGCCGCGCTCATGGGGCACTCCGATGCGAGCATGACAAAGGCCTATCAGTCCCCGGACTACGCCTCGCTACGGAGCATTACCGACGCCATTTAGCCAGCGGATGCACAGCGTGCTACTTTCAACCCACTCTCAACCCACTCCCAACTTACTCCCAACACAGCCCCTATTCCCCTTGATTTTATGGGCTTTTTATGTTGGTTCGGGACCAAAAGGCCGCAGGTTCAAATCCTGTCGCCTCGACCAGTCTAAATGCTCTTAAAGGATTTGATTCCTCTAAGAGCGTTTTTCATTGCGGTTATTCTTTCTTGTTTGATTTCGAGTTGTAGGTGAGATATACGCCCTTGCGTGTATTCACTTCCAGCGACACATCGGGGACAAGGTCGGGTATCTCTATTGTGCCTATGCAGCGGTATACGATATCGAGCTTCTGCACGCGCTTGCCGTCAATTTTTTCTTCCTGATATATCACGATATGCTCAATGAGTTCGTTTAACAGTTCGGGCGTCAGCTTGCGTATCCTCGTATATTTCCTCACTGCCTTTAGAAAGGCGTCTGCCGACTCACGGCGATTGCTTTCCCTTTCCACCCGTTCACTCAAAATGATGCTTTTCTCCCGAAGCTCGTCCTGCTCCTTTTCATAGCTTCTTGACATCTTCACAAAACGCTCGTCCGTTATCTTGCCCGAAACATTATCCTCGTAAAGACGCTGTATGATGTTGTCTATTTCAAGCATACGCTTTTCCATCTTTGCAAGCTTCGTTTTCGCCTTTTCCAGCTCCGAACGCTCGGCTTTTTCGGCATACTGCATGACCTCTCGGGCAAATTCATTCTCGTACCTTTTGGCAAAGCTCGCCAGGCGCTTGACCTCCGCAAGCACGATGGTTTCCAGCATATCCGCACGGATATAGTGCGAGGTCTCACAGGTGCGGAGCTTGCGGTTAAACCCTTGGCAGTTGAAATACTCAATTTCCGAAACACTGTTTTTATGAAACGCAAGATTCCCGCCGCAGTCCGAGCATTTCAGCAGACCGCTGAACAGCTTTTGGCTTCTGCTGACCGTCTGCCTTACACGCCGTGTCTTTCTTTTGCTCTTCGCCGTTTCATATGTGATTCGGTCTATTATCGGCTCGTGAACATTCTCAAATACCAGCCTGTCCTTTTCTGCAACGATAAGCTGCTTTTTGCTCTTGTAGGAGGGCTTTCTTGTTTTGAAATTCACCACATCACCGCAGTACTCCCTCTTGTCGAGGATGTCCCGCACGGTGGACCGGTTCCATTGCCCGGATGTTCTGCCGCCCCGCTTGATACCCTTTGACAGATAATATTGACGGGGCGTGGGTATGCCCTGCTCCTGAAGCCTGTTTGCAATCTGTTCCGTTCCCATGCCGCCGTTGAACCATTCAAAGATTTTTTTCACGACCGGCGCGGCCTGTTCATCCACTATCCAGAATTTCGGGTTGTTTGGATTCTTGGTGTAGCCATAGGGCGGAAAGCCTAAGGGCATTCCGGATTCGCCCTTGACGCGGGCGGAGGTCTTGACCTTTCTGCTGATATCGCGGGAATACAGCTCGTTTATCAGCGTCCATATGGGCGTAAAGTCGTTTTCTCCTTCTCCACTGTCGATTCCATCGGCTACGGATATCAGGCGCACGTCGTACTTGGGCAAAATGTTTTCTATGAAGTTATCAGCCTCAACATGAATTCGACCGAGCCGAGAAAGATCCTTGACTATGACTGCGTGTATCTTGCCCAGCTCAATGTCCTTTACCATATCCTGATACCCTTTTCGGTCGGTGTTCGTGCCGGTAAATCCGTCATCACAGTATTCCCGTATTTTAGTATAGCCTTTCTCCTTGGCAGCCTTGGTAAGCAGCTTCTTTTGGTTGATAATGGAATTGCTGTCCCCATCCATTCCGTCGTCTCTTGAGATACGCAGATAAATACCTGCGACCTGCTGATTCTGCATTCTTACCATCATATCCTCCTTTCCTTGCATTGCTCGTCAGATTTCATCATTTCAAAAAGCATCTGACCGAATGTATGTGCCCTATCCGTTTTCTCCTTGAATACGGAACGAACCTCAAACGTCCTGTCGTCGATGAGGTATTTTATCGTCGGGACTTGTTCCGGTGAGAACGGAATATCCCGTCGGCTTTTGGTTGACGCACCTTTTGCGTTCGTGTTTTTCTTCATATGCAACCTACTTTCCGTAAACGGATGCAGCTTGCATATTTATTGTGTGAATCCTTTTATCTCTTGTCTTTGTATTCCAATCCGTTTACTTATTGATTTATACGGAATTTATCCGTATATGATAAGTATGACGGAAAAGCGGTTCACTCAACAAAGTGGGGGATACCTCTGCGTATCCCCACACAGCTCGTCAAAAAACTTTGTTTTTTGCCGGATAATAACCACAGCTTGCCTGCACCGCTACGCGGTGCGGGCGGCAAGCTGCACAAGGTAACAGCCCTAAAGGGCAATCCGTTTCGGCGCTCAGGTCGCCGAAGCCGGATTATGGTCAATGGGTTTCGACCCCTTGAAATCCCCAAGGGCTTTTTCGACAGTCTGAGCGGGGGGATACCTCTGTGTATCCCCCAAGTACCGTCTTGCGATAATTTATTCGCCGTCCAAGTCATTGTCGATATTCGCAGTCAGAAAACCGTAGCCTATCAACTCCTGCCATATCCGAACCGCAATGGCGAGATGCGCCGGCTCGGATATCAGCTGCCGCATGACAAGGAGCATCATCGCCTCGTGAAAGTTCTGTGCACGGTATTCCGGACTGTCCTGCCCAAACGCCAGGGCCTTTTGCTTGATTTCCGCAAAGCGGTGCATGCACAGCTCGGGATGCTCTGCTATCTCTTTCAAGGTCAGCACGGCCTGCTTGTCCTCCCAACCGTCCTCGATTTGCCGAAGGGCGTTTTTGAACAGCTCCTCCTGCATTGCATCGGATATGTAGTAGTGAGCGGTCTCGCTCCGGCTCCGCTTCCTAACATCGAAGCTGTAATACGTTAGGATGGGCTCTTTATCGTCTCCATAATCCGAGTTACGGAAGAAGAAAAGCGTGTCTCCCTCCTCGTAGAACTGCTTGACGAACTCCACGCAGGCTTTGTCGTAGATGATTCCGTCTACTATCTCGCCATCCACATGCGGCATCCGGGTATTGCCTGTCCGTTCCATCAGGATGATGTGCCCGAGAAATTCCTTGATGCGAATTTCCCCCTTCGCTATAAAGTCCATGCCCTCTGTTTTCAGAATATCCCTGCCAATTACCATTTTTCTCAATTTTTCTTTCATTTCTTTTTCTCCTTTCGTTTTTAAGAATGTTCCTATAAAGTTTA
>JAUNBM010000059.1 GCA_030527115.1 Clostridia bacterium | reverse complement strand
TGAACCCCCTAAAATACAAAGGGGTTCATTGTATCAAAATAAGTGTTATTTGCCACGTCGGAGCAAGCTATGTATCGCTTGTTCCGATTTTTCTTTGATAAATCAGAGGGCGCTCACGCCGCTGCTCCTCCTTTCCGCAAAAAGTCACGCTTGCCTTCGCAGTTATTATTCTCTTTTCTCTTGCGAGAATTGTTGAAAGAGCGTATAATTAAATCACCATAAAGAGTGCGCGAGAGACAAGCTCGGTGACCGCACAGCAACCTGTCAAAAGACAAGGTGCTAATGCTTGATTCGATGGATTGAGTGCTAATTGATTGCCAATTGATATCGCAGAGCAGTTCATGTTTATGGAATAACCCACAGAGGATTGGTTATGCAAAAAGTGATATTCCATGTTCCGCACGACGGGACAACCAGGCCGGCGGAACTGATAAATTCGGTTTGCGTTCCGATGGAAGTATTTGACTTTTATCAGGAGAAGATGCAGGACAACGACGTTCAAAAGATGTTGCCCTTCGGGTACGAGAGCGTTTGCTTTGATATCAGTCGCTTGCTATGCGATGTGGAGCGCTTTATTGGCGACAGCGAGCCCATGGCAAAATTCGGGATGGGGTTTTGCTATGAAAAAGCATATGACGGCACCGTTATAAAAACGATTACACAGCAGTTGAAAGAAGATACCATGAAGTATTATCGGGCGCATCATCATCGCATGGATGGTCTCGCTGACAGTTATCGCAAAGGCTTGTTTATAATTGACCTGCACAGTTTTTCCGACGATATTGTTATCAACTGTAATGAAACAGCCCCCTTTTCGGATATTTGCTTGGGATATGAGGAAGAATACTGCGATATTGGATTTGTTCATACTATTGCCGATATATTCACTAAAGTGGGATAATCCGTCTCGCACAATATTCCCTATCAGGGGAGCTTTGTACCAAACGCCGCGATCAACGACCGCTCAATTGCCTGCTTTTCCATAATGATCGAAATAAACAAGCGGCTTTACCGTCCTTTCCACATTACGGATGAACATGAGATTGCTCGGCTCCGCACGCTTCTCGAACGGGTGGCGCATGAAGCCGAAAACTATTCGGGAAAGTAAGCGAGTATTGTGTTAAGTCCGGAGTGCAATGCCCAAAAAGCAAACCGCAAGACTTGGGTTACCCCAAATTTGCCATTTAGGACAAGTGAAACGGCTTTCCTGCGAACATGGTGAGTAATTCAATCGGCAATGCGGATAAGACGAAAAACTGAGAGCGGAGATGCAATTGCCGAGCCCAGTTCTCCCGGGGCTCTTTTGAAGACTTGGGGCTTTTGAATTTATGAAATTTGTGGGAGGCGTAGCTTTTAAGCTATGGGCGGGCGGGTCGTAAGCCCCGGGTTCGATTCCCGGCCCTTCAGCTTGCTTTCCTTTGCCAGCGCAAACTCGTCCTTATCATACAGGGTGACGTTGCCCGCCGTAAATCCAAACGCGACCTCCAGCGCAAACTGCATAGCAAGCTCGGCGTCGGAAAGGTCGTTATGGCGCAGGGTTACGCCGGGAACCAAACCGGAGCTGGTCAGCGCCACACCCACCACGGGACAGTCGGCGATGAGGGAGTGTTGCATGATGCTGTTGATATGGTACAGGCCGTTGCCGTCGGGGGTCAGGTCGTAATTCGTAATGGGGAACACGACCGCGCTTCGGGACGATACGGTTTCCAGTATGCTCAAAAGGTCTTCGCTGGGCGGGAGGATCAAGCCGCCCATCACCGTGGGCGTGACGGCTATGCCATCGGTATTGACCCAGCGCGTTGCGCGGCAAACGGTGATGGATAAGAGTGCATCCATGTTTTCATCGTATTCATAGGCGCAGGCCGTTTTGATATCGACGGCGCTCAAAGCGAGCGCGGCGGGCTTATGCGCCCTCGAAGATGAACTCAGCGCAATCTGGGTTGTGATAATCACATCGCCGAGCGGCCCAGTTTTGGTGGCGCATAGCGAGGCGAGCTTTAGCGCAAGCGCGATAGCGACAATCGCTCCGTCGGCGTCCGAGATCAGCGACAAGGGCTGATTCTCCAGCTTGATACCGCCCAGCCTGCCCGCAACCCCAAGCGTGGGTGAGCTCATCCCGCGCGCCCTGCCGGTAAGCCCCGGTATGACGATGCGCAAAAAGTCGGAATAGGCGCTGCCCGTCCCCACCCGACGAACCGTAACGTGTTCCACCCCGTGATCCATAAGGTAGCGGGCAACGGTTTCGCCGGAGGCGTCATGGCGGCTCAAAAGATCATAGGCGGCGACTATCTCCTTCGACAGCGGAAGATCATACCGCTCCTGCGGCGCATTCTCGGCGGCGGCTCCGGCGGGGGAGATTCCCGATTCCATTGCCGCCTTCATTATCGACTTGAGCTTTTGGGCGAGCGAGAGCTGGAATATCGTTTCGGGGTTGGAGATATCCACGTTCAACAGCTTGCCGATGAAATGCAGGCGGTTGCGCATGGTGTTCCGGTGTACTCCCAGATGCTCGGCGGTCTCCACGCTTTTGCCGTTCATGCGAACAAAGGCGTCCAGCGTGAGGCTCAGCTCGGTCTTGTTGGCGATGTCGTATTCCTTGAGCTGACCCCAGTACTTGTCGTAGATGAAGGTCGTCCCCGGAAAATCCATACGCTTGAGCAGATAGAGATACATACTCGTCTCGTTGAAGGATATCGTGCAACCCTCGCCATACATCTCGGTGTACAGCGCGAGGGAGAACATTACTGAACGGTAATTGGTGTAGATATAATTTATGTTGGGGAACGATTCCGAGAAGCAGACGGAGAATTTAACCTCGCAGGAGGCGCGCAACTCCATTATGAAGCTTCGTGCGGCGGCGTCCTGCGCCACGGCGTCGGCTCCGCTTGCGGGCATCAGCAACACGATATAGTTGCCGCGGACGGATATGGGCAGGCGGCTCCCCTGATTGCGGTGCAACATCAGCTCGTTGAGCGCGGACAGCACGGAGCGCACGGCGGCGTCGGCGGGATCAGCGCCATCTTCGATTCTTATCAACGCGAGGATATAGGGGCTGGGCGGGAACATTCGCGCGCTGTGCGAAACCGAATCCATGGCGCTGTCGGAATAGCGCATCCCGTTGATAGCGTTTTCAAAGACGGAGGAGAAGTAGAGCGAGCTGTAGCCCTGATAGCCCTCGGGCGGAAGTTCCCCGGAAAGATAGAGGGTTATCTGCCGCAATATCTGTTCGTTGCAGGCGGAAGCCATGTTGTTCATCTCCTCAGGCGGGCAGGTATAGATTGGAATATTGAGCTGAAACAGGGCGGGTTCGTGGGTCATACCGGACGGAACAACTATCCCCGCCGCATAGCGGACGGCGGCCTTGAAGCCCTCGTCCTTCGGAACAGGGGCTTCGCTCAGGAACAACAGCTCGTTGGAGCAGTTCGTGGGTAACGCCACAGCATAGTCTATAACGCTCGCCTTGCAGACCATTCTGTACAGGGAATCCGAATCGCCGCTCAAAACGGAGCAACGCAAAGCTCCTGAATCTATTAGCTGTTTGATATTTGGCCACATAAAAACACCCTCCGACTTGTTTCTTGAAATAATCGCAAGGCGAGTTCCGGCCTGTCCGGCCCTGTCAGCGCCCGGCTTTACAGTCTAAAAACAACTTATTAAATTATATCATATGATTTTTAAAAAGGAAATAGAGGACTGTCCAAAAACTCCAAAAAACCGGAGTCTTTTAGCCCGATTTAGCATCTTCATTCAAAATCAATGAATATTTCTCCTCATAAATTATATGTGCAATTTGCACATTCAAAAAAATTGGATAATCTTGTAATTTGGTGTTGACAAGTGTTTTTCGGGATGCTACAATACAGAAAAGTCAGACAGTACGGGGACAAAAACTATTGTGCATTGCGCACACCCAACATTAGAGATGCTGTTCTAAATGCACAATCATTCTTTAAAACGATGGGGGTCGGAGGTTGGAATTTATGCATTCAAGCGAGGAACGTATGAAACTGCAGGAGACTATTTGTGAGAATATCACGGTTAGGGACGGCGAGCTTTTTGTGGAGGCGGTCGACGCTTTTAGTCTTGTCCGCGAGTATGGTTCGCCGCTCTATGTAACCAGCGAAGCGCAGTTGCGCCTCAACTACCGCAAAATTTTTGAGAGCTTTACCCGCGAATATCCCAAAACCCTGGTGATGTGCGCGATGAAGGCCAACAACAATATGGCGGTGCGGCGCGTCCTTTCGGACGAGGGCGCGGGAGGCGAGGCGTTTGGCCCCGGCGAGCTTTGGGCTTTGCTCAAATCGGGCGCAAATCCTAAAAAGTGCGTGCTCAACGGAGCTTACAAGGAGGATTTTGAGCTTAAGCTCGCCATCGAAAACGGTGTGAGAATCAACGCTGACTCCTACAACGAGCTGGTTCGCATTGCCGAGCTTGCGCGGGAGCTGAACCGCGTGGCTGAGGTTCGCATCCGCTTGCGACTTCAGGTGCCGGAGTTCGAGCTGGTGCCTGCCCAGGCGGGCGGCAAAACCATTGCTGAGCGCTTTGCAAAGAGCAAATTCGGGCTTTCCACCGAGCAGGCTGTGGAATGTGCCCGTTTTATTATGAAGAATACGGATGCGCTGTACTTTACGGGCTACAGCTTCCACCTCGGCCGTCAATCGCTGGACACCGGGCATTTCGCCATGACCATACGAGAGATGATCAACGCCGCGCACGAGGTTGAGCTTCAAACCGGAGCCGTGGCTAAGGTTATCAACATCGGCGGCGGCATCCCATCGAGCGTGCGCGACGCGGAGGGGCACGGCACTTCCGGCGAAGTGCCGCCGGTGGAGCAATATGCAAAGGCTATGGCGGCGGCCCTGCGGCAAGGCGTGGCGGACGGCCTGCTAAAGGACGAGCCCGTGCTTGAAATCGAGCCCGGGCGGAGCGTAGTTGGGAACAGCACGGTTCTTTTGACGACGATAAAGCTTGTCAAGCGCAATCAGGGCAGAACCTGGGCGGTTATGGACGCCGGCGGCAACCAGCTTACGCGAATCGACTCGTCACATTACTTCTATTATGCGCTCAAGGCGCACCACAACCCCGGCGACCTTTGCGCCGAGCCCGAGCCGGTCGACGTTGCCGGCTATCTCTGCTCCGGCGACACGCTCTGTGCCGACACCCCGATCCGCCGCCCGCAAGAGGGCGATATCCTCGCCATCCTGGACGCGGGGATGTATGCGGAAACCACCGCCTGCCAGTTCAACGGGCGGCCGCGTCCGGCGACGGTGATGGTGAACGGCGGGGCTGTGACGGTTATTAAGCGCAGGGAGACCATAGAGGACGTATTTTCAACCCAGCGCGTCAGCGAACGCTACGCCGGCATGAACGATAAGGGCTTAGTTCCGGAGGTGGACAAATGATAGACAAGCATCCGATTTTAGGCGACAGGCTCGTCGGAGAAAAGCTGACCATCACCTTTGATGGCAAGGAGCTGGAAGTGGAAGCGGGACAGACGGTTGCCGCCGCTCTGCTGAACGCCGGCTACTCGCAGTTTCGCTACACCGCCAAGGAGCATAAAAAGCGCGGGATTTTTTGCGGCATCGGCCGTTGCACCGACTGCATGATGATAATTGACGGCAAGCCCAACACTCGCAGTTGCATCACCAGAGTGCATGATGGAATGCGCGTCGAGACGCAGGACGGCGTTGGAAAGTGGGAGGAATAGGCTTATGAAACGTTACGATCTCGTGATAATCGGAGCGGGCCCCGCAGGTCTGGCGGCCTCCATCGAAGCGGCAAAGCGCGGGGCGAAGGTTTTGATTGTCGATGAAAACGATCTTCCGGGCGGACAGCTCTTTAAACAGATACACAAGTTTTTCGGTTCCCACGAGCATGGCGCGGGCGTTCGCGGCTTCAGGCTCGCCGCACAGTTCGTTGAGGAGGCCAAGGCTTTGGGCGTGGAGTTCATGCTCAGCGCTAAGGCCTGGGGAAGCTTCACCGAGGGCAGGATAACCGTCACTCGCGACAACCAAACGACCGTAGTCGTGGGCAAGCGGGTTCTCGTTGCCAGCGGAGCGAACGAAAACGCTTTCGCCTTTGAAAACTGGAATATGACGGGCGTTATGACCGCAGGCGCGGTTCAAACCTTTATTAACATACACAGGGTGCTTCCTGCAAAGCGGGTTTTGATGCTCGGCAGCGGCAACGTTGGGCTGATCGTGTCCTATCAGCTCATGCAGGCTGGCGCGGAAATCGCAGGCATAGTTGAAGCCGCTCCGAAAATCGGCGGCTACTTCGTCCATGCCGCCAAACTGCGCCGCTTTGGCGTGCCGTTCTATATGCAACACACCATTGTGAGGGCGGAGGGCGAGGACGACCGCCTGCAAAGGGTGGTTTTAGCCGCGGTGGACGAGCGCTTCAAGCCGATAGACGGAACCGAATTTTCCGTTGAGGCGGACGCCGTTTGCCTGGCTGTCGGCATGACGCCGTCCGTGGAGTTTGCAAGAACCCTGGGTTGCAAGCTCAACTTCGTCGGAACTTTGGGCGGAGCCATCCCGGTTCACGATCACAATATGCGCACCAGCAACCCGCTGGTATATATCGCGGGCGATGTTTCGGGCATAGAGGAGGCCAGCACGGCAATCGAGGAGGGCCGCATCGCCGGTTGCGCCATTGCCGGAGATTTGGGGCTCATCGGCCGCGAGGAGGCCGACGCGGAAGTTGCCGCCGGCTGGCACCGGTTGGAACAGATACGCATGGGCTATCACGGACTGCGGATTCGCAACGCCAAGGAGGAGCTTATGAAGCAATTGGAGGTCGCGAGGTGAACTATGGCAAGTGATTATATAAACAGAGGCTATCTAAGCGAAGAAGAACTGGACTTGATTCCCGGAGTGCCTTTCTCGGGCAAAATTCCCGACAAAAAATGCGCCGTAATCGAGTGCCCGCAGGAGATCCCCTGCGATCCCTGCCAGTCGGCTTGCCCCTTCGGAGCGATAACGCTTAACGGGGAACACATGACCTGCCTGCCGTGCATCGAGCCGGAGAAATGCCGTGGTTGCGGCAACTGCATCCCCGCCTGTCCCGGCATGGCAATATTTGTTGTCGATCCCAATTACGCCGAGGGCTTGTGCGAGATCTCGCTTTGCTACGAATTTCTGCCCCTGCCCGTAAAGGGTGACAGGGTCGACGTTACCGACAGAAGCGGCAATCGCCTCTGCGACGGCGTGATAACCGGGGTCAGGAATATGTCGAAATTTGACAGGAGCGCAATCGTATCCGTGGCGTGCCCACGAGAATACGCAATGAGCGCCCGAGCCTTCATCAGAAAGGAGCTTTGAGCATGGGACAGGAGCATGATTGCATCATCTGCCGCTGTGAGGAGATCTACAGAAAGCAGATTGAGGAAGCTATAGCCGCAGGCTGTACCGACGTTGATTCCGTCAAAAAGGCGACGCGGGCGGGCATGGGACTTTGCCAGGGCCGCACCTGCCGCAATCTTGTCACCCGCATTATCGCCGAAAAGGCCGGCATCCCCCCTGCGGAGCAGACCCAATACAGCGTAAGAGCGCCTTTTAGACCGATTCCGCTGGAAGCGATCGCCAATAC
>JAUNBM010000015.1 GCA_030527115.1 Clostridia bacterium | reverse complement strand
CGACAATATCTATATTGTCAGTGATAAATGGCGTACCCGGCGGGATTCGAACCCACGATCTTCAGAGTCGGAGTCTGACGCGATATCCAGCTTCGCTACGGGTACATATGCGGTTTTTGGCTTTGGCGCGCTATCGGGCGGCATGCACGTCGCCCGTTCCGCCGCAATTTGGATTATAGCATAGTTTTTATCCGGGCACAAGAAATTTATGAAGCGCCCCGGTTTTTGTTCAGCGCGAGCCCGGCGGCAAAGGCCAGCAGAGCCCCGGCTAACGCTTGCAGGGAGTTTAGCGGGATGTTTGTAACGGCGGCGGCGCCCAGTCCCAACACCGTTTCGTAGAGCAGATAGCCGAGCGGGACGACGAGCGCGGCGACCAGATAGGCAAACACCGACAGCCGTCCACGAAGAACCTTGAGCAACAAACAGCAGATCAGGCACATAAGCCCCTTAATTACGAGGCTGGCGGGCGCATAGATGGTAAAGCCCAATATTATGTCCGCCAACGCCGCGCCCAGCCCCGCCGCCGCCCACGCGATACTGAGCGGGAGCAGAGCCGCGCAAAGAAGAACCGCCGCGTCCCCAAGATGGATATACCCCGCGCCGCTCGGCAAGGGCAGGGAGACCATCGTCATAAGCATGACGGCCGCCGCCATAACTCCGGATAAAACCAGATTTCTTGTCTTAGAATCCTGCTTCATACCAAACCTCCTAAAAGCAAAAGCCGCGTCATCGGGCGCATACACGCCGGGACAACGGCAACTTACAGCGCAAATATCATATCGAACGGCAGACCCGTACAAAATAGTCGGAAGCCCAACCTTCGGCGGCGGAGCTTGCCGCGGCCTCGGTTTCAAAAACGCCGAACACCGCCGAGCCGCTCCCCGTCATCTGTGCGGCGAGCGCGCCCCGCTCCAACAAACCCCGCTTTATATCGGCAATGCAGGGGCAAAGCTCTATCGCCGGCATTTCAAGCGCATTGTGCATGACTTCGCACAGCTTTTTTACCTCCCCCGATGCGAGCGCCGCCATTGCTTTTAGCGTGCTTACGCGCTCACGGGGCAACTTCAAGCCTGAGTAGAGCGCGCGGGTGGAGATTCCCTGCGGCGGCTTTACGATAAGAAACCAGAGCGGAGCGGCGCGAAACGGAGTGAGAATTTCGCCTACGCCCTCACAGCGGGCGGCACCGCCTTGGATTAGAAAGGGGACGTCCGCTCCGACTGCGAGCGCAATCGAATACAGCCGCTTATCATCGAGCATTCGGTGCAACCTTTGTAAGCCTCGAAGAACCGCCGCCGCGTCCGCGCTTCCGCCGCCCAGCCCTGCTTCGGCGGGGATTCGCTTTATACAGCGCACGGTGCAACCGCAACCGGAGTATTTTTTATATGCCGTCGCCGCCTTATACATCGTGTTCTCCTGCGGAAGCGTCATGCCCGTAACCGAGATTTCAATCTTCTTGGACTTCTCTATCGTCAGGGAGTCAAAGAGATCAACCGTCTGCATGATGCTGTCGATAGCGTGATAGCCGTCAACGCGCTTGTAGAGAACGCCGAGAGTCAGATTAAGTTTTGCATATGCCCGTTCCTCAATCATGAGGTCAGTATAGCACAATCCCGACGATTATGCTATAATGAAAAACTACGGAGGAAGTTCTATGAGGATTTGTCCCCTTTGCAGCGGTTCCGGCGGCAACGCCAGCTTTATAGAGGCGGGAGATACCCGCTTGCTTGTCGACGCCGGAGTGTCGTGCAGGAAGCTTTGCGCCCTGCTTGAGGATATAGGCGTGCGCCCGGAGACCCTGAGCGCAATTTTGATAACGCATGAGCATATCGACCATGTTCGCGGCGCGGCGGTGCTGTCGAAAAGATTCGGCTTGCCAATATTTGCCAACCGCGCCTGCCATCAGGCTATGTATTCGCAACTCAGCGAGGTTTCACGCGCAAACATTCGGGTATTCGAGTCGGACGAGCCCTTCATGTTTGGACAAGTGGAAATCCTCCCGTTCTCAACGCCGCATGACGCCGCTCATTCGGTGGGCTATCGTATAACTCACAGGGACAAGAGCCTCACGATAATGACCGACATAGGTAAGATCGACGAGCGGCTGTTGCACCGGGCGGCGGGCTGTTCGCTGGTGCTTATCGAGGCGAATCATGACGTGGATATGCTGATGGCGGGGGCTTATCCCTACCCGCTGAAGCAGAGGATACTGTCGCCTATGGGGCATCTGTGCAACGAGGACTGCGCCCGCGCCGCCGTTGAGCTGGCAAAAACGGGAACCCGAACCTTCGTCCTCGGACACCTGTCCCGTGAAAACAACTATCCTCCGCTCGCGCTGGCGGCCGTCCGTGCGGAGCTGAACGAAGCGGGGTTTATGGAGGAAATCGTGGTGGCGGTTGCCGAGCGCGAAACGCCGAGCGGCTTTTTTGAGGTGGCATGAATATCCGGATCTGCTGTGTAGGGAAGCTCAAGGAGCGCTGTTATATCGAAGCCTGCGGGGAGTTTCAAAAGCGGCTCTCCCGCTATTGCAACCTGTCCGTTGCGGAGGTTGCCGACGAGAAAGCCCCGGAAAAGCTTTCGATAGCGGAGCAGGAGCAGGTAAAGGCGAAGGAGGGGCGGAGGTTGCTTGCAAACGTTGGGGAGCGGGACTATCTGATTGCCCTGACCATCGACGGAGACAAGCCCGATTCGGAACAGCTTGCCCGGCGGATTAGAGCCTACCGCGACTCCGGAAAGGAGCTGGCCTTTGCCATCGGCGGCTCGCTTGGGCTGTCAAACGAGGTGTTAGAGCGCGCCGACGAGCGGCTTTCGCTGTCCGCGTTAACCCTGCCGCACCGTTTTGCGCGATTGTTGCTCCTCGAACAGCTCTACCGCAGTTTTAAAATCATCGGCAACGAACCTTATCACAAGTAAATACAGATAAGCGCGCCACGGGGCTTTTATTCGCTTGCTCAAATACTCCGTTGGTGCTATACTGAGCTTGGATGGATTGTAAGTTGAGGCATAAACTAAAGAGAATATTGACGGGGGCAATGGGCGCGCTCGCGCTTTGCCTTCTGCTCGCCTGCGGAACAACGCCTGCGGCAACGACGGCGGCGCTTCCTCCGGAGGTTTCGACGGCGACGCCTTCGCCAGCGCCGTCGCCCATACCGACGCTCAGTCCCGTGGAGCTTCGGGCGATTGAGCTTATGGAGCTTCGGGAAGCGTTTTTGGAGTCAAAAAACAAGCTTGCCGCAGGGGCATGGTTTAGCGCGGACTGCCTCACGGCTCCCGGCTTTTCGGGCGACGGGTGCTTCGATGCGAGCGCCTTGCCGTCCGACGCGGAGAAGGTGTTCGGCGGGCTGTTCGCTTTCGCCTATATAAACGAGGGGCGGATCAGCCTTGTCGGAAGCGCGCTCGGAAGCCGGGCGGAGCTGGAGGCGATAGCGGACGCTGAAGCGGCGGCGATTGGAGCTAACCATATGCTCGTGTTGCACGAGGACGGAAGCGTGAGCGCTTTTGGAAGCAACCTCTTTGGCAAATGTGAAACCGGCTCGTGGACGGAGGTTCTGGAGGTCGAGGCGGGTTTGCATCACAGCGTGGGACGGCGCTGGGACGGAACTTTGGTGACAGCCGGAGATAACAGCTATGGCCAATGCGAGGTTTTGAATTGGCGCGCCGTAACGGATATCGCTTCCGGGCTCAACCACACCGTCGGGCTGTTTTCCGATGGAACGGTGCTGGCGGTGGGCGACAACAGCTATGGCCAATGCGAGGTGCAGGAGTGGGAGGATATTATCGCCGTCTATTGCGGGGCTAATTATACCGTTGGGCTTAGGTCGGATTTTACGCTGGTTGCCGCGGGCGACAACAGCGACGGGCAATGCGAGCTTGAAAGCTTTGCCGATGTGACGGGGGTGGCTTGCGGGATATGGCATACTGCGATATTGCAAGGGGACGGCAGGGTGAGCTTTTGCGGAGTTAATACGAACGGGCAATTCGGGGAGGAAGCTCCGCTCCAAAGCGCGGGCGAGGTTATCCTGGGGCTTGATACGCTCAGCGGGCCGTGGACTTATGTATCTCAAACCGCCGGGGTGCTTATCTGCTATGACACTTCGCTTGAGACCACGCCGATAAGGGCGGACTTGTTCGCGCCCTACGGGCATCTTCCGTTCGGAGTTTTTGCCGAGCAGGACTTTTCGATGAAGACCAAGGCGATGCCCGCGAGAATTGCGCGGCAGAACCAGGTCGTGTTTGCGCAGACCGGCGATTATGTGGGCTTCACGAGCAACGGCAAAGGGGTTATGATGCGGCAGGGGCATATCTGCTATGATCGCAACGAGACCTCGACCATGGCGTTTTTCCCGGACGGTTCGATGCGGGTCTTTGCCAAAAGGGACAAGATTACCGCCGAGGAGCTTACCGCTCAAGGGGTGACGGACAGCTTTTCGTTCAGCCCCATATTGGTTTCGGACGGCGAGCTTCACCGGGAGGTCACGGACGCGCCGCCCCAGCCTGCCTGCCTTCGTTGCGCAATCGGGATGATCGAACCCTACCACTTTATATCGGTGGTATCGAGCGTAGGGAACGGGCATACGATTCCACAGTTTGCCAATATCTTCCTGGAGTACGGCTGTGAGGTCGCCTATAATCTCGACGGCGGAAACTCCACTTCGATGGTATTCATGGGCGAGCAGATAAGCCAGCATCGCTACAACTACCGGGAGCAGGTGGGACAGCGCGCGCTTTCAGACCTGCTTGCCTTTGGAGTTAGCGAAAGCGTGCCCGGCGAGGACGAGCCTTACGGCAGAAACGAGACCGTAAACGGGCCGAACGCCTGATATGTTCTAAATAATTTAGCGACAGAGAAATAAAGAAGCCGCCCGGAGAGCTTGTCACGGACGGCTTTTCAATTCGGCGTTGGCAAAGGATCAGCCGTAGTAGCATTCCTTTAGCAGGGCTTCCATCTGCTCCGGGGTTATCGTGCGGGGATTGGAGCCGGTGCAGGCGTCGGCTACCGCCAGTTCGGCTATGCGGGGCAGTTTTTCGAGGAATTCCTCCTCCCCGACGAGGCCCTCCTCATAGTCCTTGAGGCAGGCGGGGATGGAGAGCGCGCGGTTCATACTGCGAATATGCTCGATCAGGGCGTCCGCGCTCGGTTCAAGGTTGAGCGTGCGGGCTATAGTGTTGTAGCGTTCCCGCGCGTCCCCGTTGTCGGCGTTGAAGCGGATAACGTAGGGCAGATAGATGGCGTTGGCACAGCCGTGGACGACATGGCCCTTCGAGAAGGCGGCTCCGGTTTTGTGCGCCATCGAGTGCGTTATTCCGAGCAGGGCGTTGGAAAAAGCCATGCCCGCCAAGCATTGAGCGTTGTGCATCCGCTCCTTTGCGGCGCTGTCGCCACGATAGGACGGCAAAAGGGAATCGTTGATGAGCCTTATCGCGTGGAGGGCGAGCGGGTCGCAAAAATCGTTGTGCAAGGTGGAGACATAGGCCTCGACGGCGTGGGTAAAGGCGTCCATGCCGGTATAGGCAACGAGCTTTGGCGGCATGGTTTCAGCGAGCGCGGGATCGACTATCGCTATATCCGGGGTGATGTTGAAGTCCGCAAGCGGGTATTTAACGCCGGTTTCATAATCGGTTATGACCGAGAACGCCGTGACCTCCGTTGCGGTTCCCGAGGTGGAGGGGATGGCACAGAAGCGCGCTTTGGTGCGAAGCTTTGGAAAGTGGAAGGGAACGCAAAGCTCGTCAAAGCTCGTATCGGGGTATTCATAAAACGCCCACATCGCTTTCGCCGCGTCAATAGGCGAGCCGCCGCCGATGGCAACTATCCAGTCGGGCATAAAGGCGCGCATAGCGCCGGCGCCCCTGAGAACGGTTTCCACCGAGGGGTCGGACTCAACGCCCTCATACACATAGGTTGCAAAGCCGTTCTCGCGGAGCAGGGTTTGCACCTTGTCCAAAAAGCCGAATTTTTGCATACTGCCGCCGCCGGTAACGATAACGGCGCGCTCGCCCCGAAGGGTTTTGAGAGCGTCTATTGAGCCGCGGCCAAAATAGATATCGCGGGGAACGGTAAAGCGATTCATAGTATCAACTCCTTTTGTTTTTAAGGAGTTTGCCCGTTTTGCCCCGCCAATATACCAAGATAGCTCAGAATCCCGTCCGCAATGGCGCGCGCCAAGAGGGCCTGATAGTCGCTATCTTGAAGCAACAGCTCCTCCTCGGGATGCGATAAAAAGCCGCATTCAACGAGGGCGGCGGGCGCGGAGGGGACGCGGGTTACAAGATTATCGCCGGGCGAAGCCAGGCGGGAGTTTCTGTCGGTGGCGGCGGTCAGCGAATCCATCAGGGTTTGGGCAAGGAGCTGACCGGCTTCGGAGCCCGCCTGATAGTAGACCATCGGGCCGCGAACGCTGCGATCCGAGAATTTGTTCATATGGATGGATACTACCAGGTCGAGCGATTCCGAGGAGAGGATTTCGGAGCGTCGGTGCATATCCTCGTTTTTCGTGTCCCCGATGGCATTTTCATCGGGGCGGGTAAGAACAACCTCGATATTGCTGTCTTCGAGCAGGGTTTTTACCATGTTTCCGATGGCAAGGTTCAGCGTTGCCTCTATCACGCCGGTATCAACGCCAACCGCGCCGCCGTCGAAGCCGCCGTGCCCGAAGTCCAGCGCAACGGAGAATAGCGGAGTCGGGGGCGGAGCGGGGCTGGGGGAGGGGACGACTGCCGCGGGCGCGGCGGAACAGCTCGCCAAAAGGAGCGGAAGCAGGAGCAGGATAAAGCGTTTCATGCCACAGTATATTACCCCTGCTTCCGCTTAATTCCGGAAAATGCGATGGATACCGCCTCGGTTCAACAAGGAGGGCGGTCTGTGGGTTGCGCGACTTATGTCGATATGCTATAATTACGGCGTATCAAATTTTGGATGCGGGAAGGACTATATGAAGCAGAAGCGGCTTTGGAAAAGGATTTTGATTTTATCGCTCGTTACCGTTTTGCTCGCGGCGGCGCCGCAAAGCAGGACGCGCGCCGAAGGCGAGGACGGAGCGGTGACGGAGATTACCGCCGGCTGTGAGTTTGAGCTGTCGGGTAGCGGCGAGCTGTCAAGGCTGTATGACGGGGATTCGCTTACCCGCGTTACCCTCAATGCGGAGGACGAGCTGAGCGTTCGGCTTCCCGATGATTCCGGACAGGTTTATCTATATGTCGAGTGGTTCGCCATAGACGTCGGCTACAAGTTGAAGGAATATGACGCAAACGGCGAGAAATTGCGCACCGAATCGCTGGACGTTACCTATTACGAGGAGGTAATTGCGCTCTCTCCGGGATGCCGGAGCTTTACCATAGAGGCCAGCAAGCGCCTGTCGCTTTGTTCCGCCGCCCTCTATCTAAACGGCGTGCCTGCGGAGCTGTCCGAGCTTTTGCAACCCTCCGAGCAGACCGACCTTTTGGTGGTTGCCGTTACTATCGACGAGCTGTTTGAGCTGTATTCGGCGCTGATTCCGCTGTACTCCGGCGGCTATAACGCCCATGTGAGCGCCGCCGTGCTTCGCGCCGCCCCGCGTCACGAATTGTCGGAGGCCATTGCCGCGCTTCGGGCGGCAGGGGTATTGGCCATGCCGTTCATCGGGGATTTTGAAGAGCCTTACAATACCCCGTTCTATGTTGAGCGGGACTGGAAGCAGATATCAACAAGGCTTACCGAGATGATTCGCCGCTTCAAGCCTGCGGTCATCGTGGTGAGCGGAGTGGACGACGCGCGCGGCAACTATACGCGTGAACAGCTCCTGCTTGCGGTGGAGGCGGCGGCGGACGCAACGCAGTATAAGCAGAGCGCGGAGGAATATGGCGCGTGGCAGGTGCAAAAGGTCTATGTGACGGACGCGGAGGGCGCTTGCACGCTCAGCTTTAACGAGCCGACGGTTGCTTTTGAGGGCGACAGCTCGCTAATAAGAGCGACCGAGGCGTATAAGCTCTGCAAAAGCCGCTATATCTACCATGTTAAGCTTGCCGAGAGCCTGAGTTTGAGCCTGGCCTATTCCTGCGTCGGAGAGGACGCGGAGGGAACGGATCTTTTTGAAAATATTTCCGAGGAACAGCGGGTGTCCTGTGCGCAAGAATTGCTTACTCCAACGCCCGAACCTACCGCCGAGCCCACTCCCGAGCCAACCACCGAACCAACGCCCGAGCCAACGGACGAACCTACCGCCGAGCCCACGGAGGAGCCTAAAGGGGGCGGGCTGGTATTGCGCTTCGATTTTTCCGCCTTTCTCATCGCGCTTGCGGTTCTTGCCGTGGGAGCGGTTATCGCATTGATACTGTTCCTCGTGCTGCTTAGGAGATCGGGCACGGTTAAAAAGCTTGTTGTGATGCTTCCGCTTCTGCTGGCGCTTGCCGCCGCGGTCGTCCTGTATCTTGTCCGCATCGGAAAAACGGAGCCCCAAGAGGAGGCGCAAGCTACTGCAACGGCGATGGCGACCGCCGAGCTTACGCCTGAGCCTACGCCTGAGCTTACCGCCGAGCCTACCGTTGAGCCGACGGTCGAGCCAACGGCTGAGCCGGAGTCTTCGGGCAAGTTTGACGAGCTTTTTCTGTCCTATGACTACGAGGAACCCCTAATAGTCATCGACGAGGAGAACGGAACCTGGCTGTATCGCGACGATGTGCTTTCCATAGAGATTACGCGGACGCAAACCACGATAGATCACGGCAAATACGAGCATCCGCTTGCCTACTATACCGCGCACATCTATATGCGCGACGTTGACAGCTTCCGGCCGTCGTTTGCTTCCGAACGCCGCAATGGAATCGACCCGAATCCTCCCGAGACGATAGTTTTAAACGAACAGCCGGTGCTGTGGATAACCGGAGACAACATGATCTATTCCGAGAAGGAGCTGAAGGGGCCGATAGTCCGCGAGGGCAAGATTTTTAACAATCGCAAGGTCTCGGCCTGCCTTGCCTTCTATACCCAGGATATGTCCATCAAGGTGCTGGACAAGGGCACTACCGCGCAACAGGTGCTGGACAGCGGAGCGGTGAACTCCTATTCGTTCGGGCCGGTTTTGATACAGAACGGCATTATCAACGAAAATGCACGGAGTGAAGCCAGCGCTTTCGGAATCGGCGCTGCCAATCCGAGAACGGGCATAGGAATGGTGGAGCCCGGGCATCTGGTGGCGATAGTGGTGGACGGCAGGCAGGAGGATTATTCGATGGGCGTAACCCTCGAACAGTTTGCAGAGCTGTTTGCCGAACAGGGCTGTACCGTGGCCTATAATCTGGATGGCGGGGTATCGGCGGCTATGGTATTCATGGGCATACAGATCAACCATCATGCGGAGAACGATATCCGGCACGGTTCGCAGGCAAGCTGGCAAAGGCAGGTTCCCGATGGGCTTATGTGGGGCTGGTCGCCCTTGGTTGGACAGCTCGAAACCGAAACGCCATAAGCGGGGTTGAAAATTGAGCTACAATAAGACGAGCGCGGCGGGAATAGCCGCGTTCTTTTCATCGTTTATTGTTATGGTATGTCCGCTTGAGGCGGAAAGTTGAGCTTTTAAAAAGGGGGAAAGGTCTCAGCTTCGGCGGCTTTTAATGCCCACGATAACTACGCCTATGGTGAGCAGGGCGGCAAGCGCGCCGAGGATGAGCCAGATAAGCGGCGTGGAGGAGCCTCCTTCGTCAGCCCCGCTTGAAACGGGGGCGGGGGACGGGGTTGCGGTTGCGGGCGAAGGGCTTGGGGTTGGAGAAGCGGCGACCTCGGACGGGGCGAGAGAGGTTTCGCTTAAAGCGGGCGAGGGCTGTTCTAAAGCGGGGGTGGAGGTCGCGTCCGGGGAGGACGAGGACGAGGACGAGGAAAGGAGCGCCGCGTCGATATTTTCAAACATATCGTTGCTTCCGCTGTCCAGGCCAACGGTTGAATAGGCCAGCCCGAAATAGCGAATCCCATATTCCCCGTCGTCGCTGATCAGGTGAACGCCGGTCTGCTGGGACTCGTGGCAGTCATAAGCCAGCGAAGCTATCTCAAAAGCCGTTTTGCCGTCGAAGGCGGCAAGCGGCAGGTCGGTGGGCAGCTCCATCGTGTTTTCGGGGTACAGATGCAGATAAACCTTCCTTACCTCCCAAACGCCCCATTCGGCGGCGGTCTCCGGCGAATAGGCGGGATCGGCCGCCAGCTCCGCCGCATCGAGCGTCGCCTGAGCGAGCAGTTTGTGTTGCCAATGGCCATATTCGCCCTCCATGTCATGCGAGACAACGACGAGCGGCTTGAGCTTGCGAAACTGGCCGACAAGATACTCCGTTACGTCCTCAAGAGTGAAGGTGTCCTTGAGTTCCTGGGGCATGGTGGAGGGGATATCGGGAAAACCCGCAAGGATGGGATAGGTTCTAAGCCCCATGAGGTAAGCTCCGTTCAGCGCCTCCGTACAGCGCAGGCGGGTGCGCGTCGCCATGTACAGGATGGTGCCGGCATAGCCCTTTTCCGCTCCGTATATCGGCATTACTCCGCCGAGAAACAGCGCGTCGTCGTCGGGGTGCATGGCAACTATCAAAAAATCAACCCGTTCGGCTTCCGGCTCCCACGGATGATAGTTTTCGGGAAGAACGCCCTCGCCGTAAACGCGAAGCTCCGAAAGGTCAAATTCCTCATAGGCAATAAAAACCGCCTTGCGAATATCCGCCGAAACCTCCTTTGCGTCGTTTAAAAAGCCGCCGCCGAGGCTGACGCTCTCCTTGAGCGCGCCCGTGCCGTCATACAGAAAAAGACTGCAGGCGGAGGGCAGTTCATACCATTCCCAGTAGAGATAGCGGGCCTCAATTTCGCTTTGCCACTCAATGACAATTTCCGCGCCCTGGGGAAAGGTGATATGCGTTTCCAGCTTGCCGTCGGTGATATTCTCCTGCCAATATTTGCGGGTGATGGTGGAGGTATAGACGCATCGCCGGCTGAGGTTTTCGGCGTCAGCGGAGGAGCCGTCCGCCCAAGAAACGGAGGACGCGAGCAATATGGTTAAAAGCAGGGTGCAAATTAGACGCTTCATAGTAAAATAAATATACCACAAGGGGCGGAATCTGTCGAGAGCGATTTGAACTCACTCTTGACTTTGCTCGGGGCTGAGGCTATGATTAACCTGAGGAAAGGAGGCGACGGCGCATGGCTATCAAAAGACTGGTTGCTCTTTTTTGCATCGCCGCTTTTCTGCTTCCGGTATGCGCCTTCGGAGAATCGGACGAGGCGCCGAGAATCGTTGAATTATATGAGTATAACGGGCTGGTGACGCTCAAAAGCGAGGGCGGCGAAGCTTACTGCTTCGTGCAGACCGATGTTGCGCCCGCCGGGGACGCCGCCGATTGGATGCCGCTGACGGACAATCAAATAACCGTATTTAAAATCGACGGGGACTATACCGCCTTCGTTCGGGATGCGCAGATGCGCGTGAGCGAGGGGGTTCCGATAAGGGTGCAAACGAAGTATCTTTATGTGCTGGACGGCGAGGGCTTGGCTTATCCCAAAGAGCCCATGTCCGAGGCGCTTGTTAAAGCGGGCTCGTCGGTGGACGCGATAAATGAAGCGGTGGCAAAAAACGTAGCGCTGGCGGGGATGTATACGCGAAACGGGGCGGTGACCGCGGCGGTAACGCTAAAGAGCGAGCTGGCAAAGCTTGGGCTTACCGTGCCCTATCTGATAGGGGGGACTTATCAGGGGGAGGACGACTGGGGAATAGATCCCGACTGGGGCAAGCGGCTCTCAAGCGCGGTGACGAGCGGAAGCGAAACCTTTTGGCATCGTGGCCTGCATTGCGTGGCGGTTCTAACCTGGTCGCTCAAGCAGGCGGGGATAAACGTGGTCAATACCACTACCGGCTCAATAATCGGCAAGACCGGCTCGGTGAACTATGAGGCGGACAACAGGATAGCTTTGGATCGCGGGCAGGGCGGCGATATCATCACCACGGGCACGGGTCATTCGTTCATGATAATCGACAGGATGGATACGGACGGGGACGGCTACTTTGACGGCTATCTCACGCTTGAGATGATAAGCCCGCGCATGACGCTGACGATACATACGCTGTACAGCATTCGCAACTGCACGCTCTATGATATGAGCGCGACCTTTGCGGACGTTGGCAGATACAGGAATGCGGCAAGATATTGGGAGGGCTCCTACCTGATACCGCAGGAGGCGTGGCCGGCATACCTCGTCGAAGCGAACGAGGGAGCGGATGAGGCGCGGGCAAAGGAGCGCCTGCTCGTTGGGCTGGGGCTCGACCGCTGAGCTAAGGCTCGACAGGAAAATAGATTATGTCGGATAATGAGCGGCCGCCGTCATAGGGGGAGTTGTAGATGCCCTCGTTCCAGTAGAGCTGGGTCGATTCCCCGCCGTCAAGGTTAAAAGCCTTAGTACAGCCCAGGGAGACGGCAAGTTGCGCCAGCTCGTCCAAGGTCAAGCCGCCGGAATAGCCTATCGACTTTTGCCGCCCGTCCACTATAATGATACAGTAGTGTCCCGGCTCATAATAGCCTATCACACAGCGCGGGTTGGCGGTGGCGATAGGGGAATCGAAGCCCGATTTCGCCATGCCGTTCTCATCTATCAGCGAGGGGCCGAAAGTCCAGCCCTGCCAGGCGCCCTGCTCCATCAAAGCTTCGGGATCAAGCTCCTCATACTCGTAGGTTTCCATAGTGCCGTCGCGGAAGATAACACAGGCTTCGCGCTTGTCCGTCAAATTCCTTTTGTAATAGATGCCGTTCCGGATAATTAGCCCGCGGTTATAGTAGCCGTAATAGTCGCCCGAGCAGGCGAAAAGCGAATTATTCTCCTCCGCCATCCGCTGAACGCTTGCGTTGGTGTTTTTGGAAAAATCTCCGGCGGCGCAGGCTGTGCGCAACAGCTCTATATCCTGAAGGTAGATATCTGCGACAAAATATGTTACAAAGTTTGAATAGCTCGTCTCATCAAAGACCTTCGTGATGAAGATTGCAAGCTCCGAGCTTTGATAGGAGGTTTCGGTTTTCACAACCTCGTCGGTAAACACGTCGGGAAACCTGCCGCCGCAAAGCCCGCTCGGAGTTGGGGTTGGCGAGGGGGTTGGGACGGGGGTTGGAGTCGGGCTCGGAGTTGGGGTTGGGGTGGGCGCGGAGATCTCGACCACCTCCCTTGCGGTTGGGGTGGGCGAAGCGGTGGGAAGCGCCTCGTTTTCGCCTTTGCAGGCGCATAAAAGCAAAAGCGCAAGGGCGAGGCAGAGCGCAAGACAGCAATATTTTGCAAAGGTTTTTATCAAGGGCTGAAAGTTCATTTTATTTAACCCTCCGTGGCAGAAATTCTAATCAGGTGCAAAACCGCATACCCGTCCTGCTGAATCGTGAGCGCGCCGCCGTCCAAGGAAAAATTGCAGGTATAAGCGTTGCCGTCCGCTCCGGTAAAGACGAGGGCTTCGCCGGCGCGGCTGTAGCTCCCCGTGGCGGTCTGTCCCTCCGAGGAGATGCTGTAAGTTCCGTCCGGGTTCAAAACCAGAACAAAAACGCCCTCATTGTCGCTCCAGCTACCAACGAGCGGGTCGAGGGTAGGGGACGGCGTAGGTTCGGGGGTCAAAGTGGGCGTGGCGGTATAGGAGACCGTGGGCGCGGCGGTCGCCGCCGGAGTATTGGAAGGCGCAACGGAAACCGGCGTTTTTGCGCCACAACCGACAAGGACGGTCGTCAGCAAAGCGAGCATAAGCGATCGGATAAGCCTTGCCAAATTCACCTAAAACCTCCTAAACAATAAAACCGGGGGCTCAGCCGTTTTTGCGTCGTTTGGGCTGGATTGCCCCGGCAACCTGTGGCATTATATCATGCCCGCAAGGTTTTGACAACATAACGTTGAAAAAGGGCGGATATCGTAGTATACTGTCAAAAAAGGAAGCCTGAAGGGGACTTGCGGAATGAAAAAGCGAATCGCTATAATCTTTATGGGCGCGTTGCTGGCGCTGATTGTCGCGTTTGCGGCGGTTTGGTGGTTTGGCGGGCATATAAGGGTGGACGGCAAGTGGGTATCCAAGGCCGGAACCGAAAGCCTGACGCTCACGCAAGCCATGCTGAACGAGCCGGAGTCGATTCGCGGGCTTTCCAACCTGAAGCTGATAGACGCGCGCGGAGTTTCGCTGACCAAGGCTGAATACGACGAGCTTCGCGAAGCTTTTCCCTCCGTGGATATCCTCTATATGGTTCCGCTGTCCTCGGGCGCGCAGGACAACACGCTGACCGAGCTGGTTCTGCCGTCGATTGACGAGGCGGATGTGGAACTGCTTTCGGATTTTCCCAATCTAACGCTCGTGGACGGTTCCGCCTGCGACAACCCTGAGCTTCTGATGCGGCTGAGCGAGGAGCGGGATTATACCGTGCTTTGGACGGTCGGGCTGGGAGAGGAGCGTTACGCCTGCGATGCGGAGGAGCTGACGCTTGCGGATGCGGGGCTTAGCGTGGAGGAGATTATCGCCGCCGCCGGGCTGTTGCCGGAGCTTCAAAGGCTCGATATAGCAGCCGCCGGGCTGTCCAATGCGGACACGGCGCGGCTTTTAGAGGGCTTGCCCGAACTTGAAATCAAATATTTCGTTTTGGTGGAGGGGCAACAATACCCGCCGGATACGCAGAGTCTCGATTTTTCCGGCGCGGAGATTTCCAACTTTGAGAGCTTTGCCGGTGAGCTGGGATATCTGCCCGAGCTTCGGGAGGTAACGCTTACCAACAGCTCTCTTTCCGGAGAGGAGCGGCTCGCCCTGCGCGAGAGGTATGAAAACGTCGATTTTGGCTGGACGGTCGACCTTTGGGATTTGAAAGTCGACGATTTTGCAACCGAGCTGGATCTTAGCGGCTACAGCCTGAGCGGCAATGAAGAAATCATGGAAGCGATAGCCTTCCTGCCGGATTTGGAGCGGGTGGATATGTGCGGCTGTGGGCTGGACGATTATCAGATGGCGGAGCTGGCGGACGCCTATCCGTCGGTGCGCTTTATCTGGGAGATAGACCTGGGATTCTGGGGCAAGCTCCGAACCGACGCTACCGCGTTTACAACGAGGTCGAGCAAGAGCGACGACGAGCTTGAAAACCGGCTTACGTCCGAGGACATATGGGCGCTCCGCTATTGCGTGGATTTGGAGGCGCTCGATTTGGGGCATCAACAGCTTACGGATCTGTCCGCGCTTGAAAACTGCACCAAACTGAAGGTGCTGATTCTCGCGGACAACCGGATATCCGATTTGAGCCCGCTTGCCAACATGACGGAGCTGGTGTGGCTGGAGCTTTTCATGAATCGCATCTCCGACCTGTCTCCGCTGTCGGGGCTGAGCAAGCTTACCGACCTGAATCTTTGCACGAACCGGATAGAGGAGCTAACGCCCCTGTATTCGCTGACGGGCTTAAAAAGGCTTTGGTACTCGAACAACGAATATTCAAGTTCCGATGCGGCGGCGCTTGCGGCGGTTTTGACCGGCTGTCATTGCAACCGAACGGTCTGGGACGAAACCTCCGACGGCTGGCGCGAGACGGAGGAATATAATTGGATGCGCGCCTTCTTTGAGAACAGCCCGAGATACAAATAAGCGGAAAGCCGGAATATCGGGACGCGGCGGCGTTCGTTTTTAAATCGACTATACTTTTGCTTAATTTTCACAATCGCGCGCTTGCAAACAAAGGCGGCGTATGTTAAGATATCGTGAAACTGGCGTATTATGCCATTATTGAAGGAGAACTGTATGGCACAGGTGGAAAAACTGGATGGTGGAAAAGCAAAACTAACGATAGAGATTGCTCCCGAGCTGTTTCAAAAGGCTTTGAACAGCGCGTATCACAAGACCGCATCGCGCTACAATATTCCCGGCTTTCGCAAGGGGAAGGCGCCGCGCCGGGTGATAGAGAATATGTATGGCGAGATGTGCTTCTATGAGGACGCCTTTGAGCTTTGCTGGGGCGATGCGTATGATGCCGCTCTGTCGGAGCATGGTCTTGTCGCGGTGGATAGGCCCGCCGTCGATATTACCGCTATCTCCGAGGCCGAGGGGGTTACCTATATAGCCGAGGTTCAGCTCAAGCCTGAGGTGAAGCTGGGGCAATACAAGGGTATAGCCATCCCGAAGCTGGAGTATAATGTAAGCGACGAGGAGGTCGAGAAGGAGCTGAACGCCGAGCAGGAGAAGCAGGCGCGCTTCATCGACGTTGAGCGGGAGATAAAGGATGGCGACAGGATTATCCTGGATTATTCGGGCAGCGTCGACGGCGAAAAATTCGACGGCGGCACCGCTGAGGATCAAACCCTGGTGATAGGCTCGAAAAGCTTTATTCCCGGCTTTGAGGAACAGCTTATCGGCGCGAAGCCGGGCGAAAAACGGGACATAAAGGTTACCTTCCCCGAGGAGTATCACGCGGAACATCTGGCGGGCAAGGAGGCCGTGTTCGAGTGCCTTATCAAGTCGATTTCCGAGAAGGAGCTTCCGGTAATCGACGATGAATTCATAAAGGATATTTCCGAATTTGATACCGTTGATGAATGGAAAGCCGATAAAAAGGCAAAGCTGACCGAGGAGAAGGCCCAGCAGAACAAAACCATCTGCGAGAACAACGCCTTAAAGGTCGCCTGCGATAACGCCGAGGTGGAGATTCCCGACTGCATGATCGACCGGCAGATCGAATACATGATCCGCGACCTTCGTTACAGGCTGTCGAGCGGCGGCGTCTCGCTGGAGGATTACTGCGGCTATGTCGGAACCACGGTTGACGAGCTGAAAAACAGCTATCGCGAGGAGGCCGGGGCGCGGGTCAAGATGCAGCTCGTTATCGAGGCGGTTACGGAAGCGGAGAAGATTGAGGCGACCGACGAGGAGATCGACAAGAGCATCGAGGAGTACGCCGGGCAGAATAACATGGAAACGGAAGAATTTTCCAAACAGCTCAAGCAGGAGGACAGGGACTATCTTGCCGACCGCATAGCTGTGCAAAAAACCATAGCTCTGATCGTGGACAGCGCGGAGCAAAAATAGAAGGAGGCTTTCATGAACCTGATCCCAATGGTCGTGGAGCAGACTAACCGCGGCGAACGTTCGTATGATATCTATTCAAGGCTCTTGTCCGACCGGATAATCTTCCTGGGCGGCGAGATAACCGACGATACGGCGAACCTGGTTGTGGCGCAACTGCTCTTTCTGGAAGCGGATGATCCCGACAAGGATATCTATCTGTATATCAACAGTCCCGGAGGCTCGGTATCGGCGGGGCTGGCGATCTATGATACGATGCAATACATAAAATGCGAGGTTTCGACTATTTGCGTCGGCCTGGCGGCTTCGATGGGCGCATTCTTGCTCGCGGCGGGCGCGAAAGGCAAGCGCAAGGCGCTGGAGAACAGCGAGATCATGATCCATCAGCCCAGCGGCGGAGCCCGCGGCCAGGCAACGGATATTTCGATTCAGGCGGAACAGATATTAAAGCTGAAGAAGAAGCTGAATGAACTTCTGTCGAAGCGTACCGGACAGCCGCTGAAGCGCATCGAAACCGATACCGAGAGAGATAATTATATGAGCGCGACCGAGGCGAAAGCCTATGGTTTGATTGATGAAATCATTGCGCCAAGGAGATAAAAAATGAGTGGTAACGGAAATTACAGGGACGATTTCGACAAGGTTTGTTGCAGTTTTTGCGGCAAGCGCCGTTCGGAAGTCAGTAAGATGATAGCGGGGCCCAACGTATATATCTGCAACGAGTGTGTCGAGCTGTGCATCGACATAGTGCGCGAGGAGGTTTCCGCCTCACGCGCCGCGCAACCGCGCAAGGACGATATAACCGACATTCCCAAGCCCGCCGAGCTGGTTGCGGCTTTGGATCAATATGTGATTGGACAGAACAGCGCCAAGCGCGCGCTTTCAGTTGCGGTATACAACCATTACAAGCGGGTGCGCGCGGGCAAGAGCCCGGACGACGAGGTTGAACTGCAAAAGAGCAACATCGTTATGCTGGGGCCGACGGGTTGTGGCAAAACGATGCTTGCGCAGACGCTCGCGAAGATTCTGGACGTTCCCTTTGCGGTTGCCGATGCGACGGCGCTGACCGAAGCGGGCTATGTTGGCGACGACGTTGAGAATATCCTGCTCAAGCTTATTCAGGCGTCCGATTATGATATCGAGCGCGCCCAAACGGGCATCATCTATATAGATGAGATCGACAAGATAGCGCGCAAGGGCGAGAACGTTTCGATCACCCGCGACGTTTCCGGCGAGGGCGTACAGCAGGCGCTGTTGAAGATTCTTGAGGGAACGATAGCCAACGTGCCGCCGCAGGGCGGAAGGAAGCATCCGCAACAGGAATGCCTGCAGATTGACACGACCAACATCCTGTTCATCGTGGGCGGCGCTTTCAACGGAATCGAGAAGATTATCGAAAAGCGCACGGGGCATAAGATGCTGGGCTTCGGAGCCGAGGTCGAGACCCGCGAGGAGAAGGACGTAGGAACGATATTAAAGAGCATACTGCCCGAGGATCTTTTGAAATTCGGGCTGATTCCGGAGTTCGTGGGCCGCGTTCCGGTCATAGTCACGCTGGAGAACCTCGACGAGAACGCGCTGGTTCGGATTTTAACCGAGCCGAAGAACGCGCTCACCCGCCAGTATCAGCGGCTGTTCGAGATGGACGGCGTTAAGCTCGTCGTCAAGGAGGACGCGCTGAGAGCGGTTGCGAAGAAGGCAATCGAGCGCAAAACAGGCGCGCGCGGACTGAGAGCGATAATGGAGGATATCATGCTCGACATCATGTATGAGATCCCCTCGCAAAAGGACGTTTCGGTCTGTGAGATTGACGCGGATACCATCAATAAGCTCAAGCCGCCGACGCTGATTCTTAAAAGCGCGGCGTCAGCGCTCGCCGATAAGCCCGACGAGTTGCCCGCGCCGAAAAAGCCGAGCAAGCGTGCGGTTAAAAAGGCCGAATAAGGACGAAACGATAGGCGAAAAGAGCGTCAAAGCTCCTAAAATATCATCGCTTTAGAGTAAACCCCGTATCCGTTTGGACGCGGGGTTTTTCATGTGGCGGAACGGGGCGGCTTTGCGGGCAGGGCAAGCGGGAAAAAGCTCCCGCCGCGGGCTTTAGAGGGAAAGGTTAACCAATCGAAGCCTCGCATCGCTCGGATACGGGGCTTCTCATGGTTGTGATACCGCTTCTGTTGCGGCAATGGGGGAGAGCCGCAGTTAGCCGTTTAAAAAGTCTTCAAATTGCGTCTTTAGCTGAACCGACCAACCCGTGGCTTCGCCGCACCATTCAACGATCTCGTCGACCTGCTCCTGGGTCAGCTCCTGATCGCCGGAGAGCAACTCGTTATAAGAATCCATAATGTCGCCCATGTCCTCAAAGGAGCTGAGCATGCTGGGGTCAACCAGCTCGGAATAGGAGTTGAAAAGCTCCGCAAGTTCGTTATAAGCCTCGCTCGCCTCGTTGTAGGCGTCGATGGCGGGCTGTTTATCCGCGCCTGACGAGCAGGCAATCAGCGACAGCGCGAGAACCAGTGTTAGAATGAGAGCGATAGTTTTTTTCATGAGATTTCTCCTTGCATCTTACAGAAAATTCAGCCGCCGGAAAAATTTGGGGGAAAGTTGGGGTTTTGGCTATCCTTGCAAATTTTTTCAGCTTCTGTTAAGATAAATATACATTGAACATTGATGTTCGATGCAACATATTTTTTAGGGGATATTATGAGGAATCGAGACAAGCTTCTGTCCATCGGTGAGGTTGGAAAGTCCCTCCGCGTGACGCGGCGAATGATAATCAATTACGAGCAACACGGGCTGATAAAGCCGGACGCGAAGGAGGGGACGCTCGGAAACCGCTATTATACGATAGATACGGTCGCCAGAATCCGAACCATTCGGGTGTTGCAGAATCTGGGACTTTCGCTCAGCGAGATAAAGGAGTATTTTGGCGGAACCAAGGAGATGGAGGCGCTGATTTTGCGATTGGAAGCGCAACGGGACGAGCTGAACCAAAATATCAGGGAGCTTCGCCTCCGAGCCGATATTGGAGACGCAATGCAGTTTTCCCGCGTTACGATTCCAAAACAGACGGTTTTTTGCCGGAAGTTTGTTTGCTCGACCATAGAGGAAAAGAAGGAGCGCTTGAGGGAGGCTGTTACCGAGGCGCTCAAAACCTACGGCTTCGACACGGGCAGGCGGATGTTCTTTATCGAGTTTCCGCTTTCAGACCCGACGGAGGTCGCCTGCTATGTCTCCGTTTTGGAGGGAAGCGTTGGCGAGAACATTTTAAAGCTCCCGAAAACCGAGGCGCTGTGCGTCACCTGGCGCGGGGAATACGAGCGGCTTCCCGAGATTCGCGAGCGAATGCTCGATTGGGCGGAGAAGGAGGGGCTTGAACATATGGGAGTTTGCCGTCACATCTATTTGGAAGGCCCGCCGCAACACGGGGACGAAAGCAAGTTCATCACCCGGGTGGCTTTGCCTTTGAGGGCGGGCGATAGCTAAAAAGCCGAAATAAAAACCGCCTTGCAAAAGCTTTGGCAGGGCGGTTGCGATTTTTACCTGTTGTATCGTCGGCTGAGCTTATATAGCGACGATATTCACGATGTTTCTAACGACAATGACCTTTTTAATCGTCTTACCGCTTATAAACGGTTCCAATTCCGGATGGGCGAGCGCCTGCTTTTCGACCTCGGCGGCGGGCATATCCGAGGGCAGGCTAATCCTGGCTCGAATCTTTCCGTTCACCTGAAGCCCATATTCGGTCGTGGCTTCCACCAAGGCGGCGGGGTCGTATGCCGGCCACGGCGCGTGATGCAGAGGCTCATAGCCGAGCTTTTCATTCATCTCCTCGCAAATGTGCGGCGCAACCGGAGAGAGCAACAACAGCAGGGTGCGCAGTTCGTCGCGGGTCAGCGAGCCGTGGGCGTAGAAATCGTTTACGAGCGCCATCATCGCCGCAACGGCGGTATTGAACTTCATGCGCTCATAGTCCTCGGAGACCTTCTTGATGCAAAAATGCACCTTGCTTCTCAGTTCAGCAGAGGAATCGCCCTCGCCCTGAACCATATCCATCAGCCGCCAAACGCGGTCGAGGAAGCGCCTACAGCCGCGCGCGCCCTGGGTGCTCCAGGGGATTGGCTGGTCAAAGGCGCCCATGAACATCTCATAGACGCGGAAAGCGTCGGCGCCGATCTCGTCAACGATATCGTCGGGGGTCACCACATTGCCCCTGGATTTTGACATCTTGTCGCCGTTTTCGCCCAGCACCATGCCGTGACTGGTGCGCTTTTTATAGGGCTCGCTCGAGGGAACTATGCCGCAGTCGTAGAGGAACTTGTGCCAGAATCGGGAATAGAGCAGGTGCAGGGTGGTATGTTCCATGCCGCCGTTATACCAGTCCACGGGCATCCAATAGTCGAGCGCCTCTTGGGAAGCGAGAGCCTCGTCGTTATGCGGGTCGCAGTAGCGCAAAAAGTACCAGGACGAGCCAGCCCAGTTGGGCATGGTATCGCTTTCGCGAACGGCGGGCGCGCCGCACTTGGGGCAGACGGTGTGAAGCCAGCTCTCGGCGCGAATCAGCGCGGAGGAACCGTCGTCCGCCGGAGTAAAGTCGTCGAGTTCGGGAAGAACGAGCGGAAGCTCGCTCTCGGGCAGGGGAACCCAGCCGCAATGCTCACAATGCACGAGGGGGATGGGCTCGCCCCAATAGCGCTGGCGGGTGAATACCCAGTCGCGAAGCTTATAGTTAACCTGGCGTTTGCCGATATTCTCCTTTTCGAGCCAGTCAGTCATAACTTCGATTGCCCTCTTAACCTCCATCCCATTTAAAAAGCCGGAGTTGACTAAGATTCCGTTATCGCAGTCGGTAAACGCCTCCTTCTCGATATTGCCTCCGCTAACGACCTCGATTATCGGGAGATCGAAGGCTTTTGCGAATTCATAGTCGCGGGTGTCGTGCGCGGGAACGGCCATTATCGCGCCGGTTCCGTAGCGCATCAAAACATAGTCGGAGATAAAGATCGGAATCTCCGCCTTCGTTGCCGGATTGATCGCAACAAGCCCATCGAGCCGGACTCCGGTTTTGTCCTTATTCAGCTCGCTCCGCTCAAAATCGCTCTTTCGGGCGGCGGCCCTGCGATAGTCCTCCACCTCGTCAAAATTCCGGATGGCGTTCTTGTGCTTGTCGAGCAGGGGATGTTCGGGCGACATAACCATATAGGTCGCGCCAAACATGGTGTCGGGGCGGGTGGTATAGACGCGGAGTTCATCATCGACCGGATTGAGACGAAAAACCGCCTCCGCGCCCTCGCTGCGGCCTATCCAGTTGCGTTGCTGGGATTTAACGCGCTCGATAAAATCAACCTCGTTCAGCCCGTCCAGGAGCTTTTGAGCATAGGCTGTAATCTTGAGCATCCATTGGGAACGCACTCTTTGGACGACCTCGCCGCCGCAACGTTCGCATACCCCGTCCACGACCTCCTCGTTAGCCAG
This sequence comes from Clostridia bacterium, assembly GCA_030527115.1. Taxonomy (GTDB): domain Bacteria; phylum Bacillota; class Clostridia; order Christensenellales; family CAG-138; genus JAQUTY01. The sequence goes on along the minus strand of JAUNBM010000015.1, from coordinate 19,159 downwards.
TCCGACCTTGCAGGAGGTGCAGAAATTGATGGGGATTTGCGCCTTATAAGCAAGCCCCTTTTCAAAGAGCTTGAGGAAGATCCATTGAGTCCATTTGTAGTAAGCGGGATCGGTGGTGTCCACCTCGCGGGAGTAATCGAAGGATAAGCCGAGCATCTGAAGCTGATTCCTGAAACGGATTATGTTGTCGTGGGTAACCTTTTTCGGATGGATTCCGGTCTGGATGGCATAGTTCTCGGTCGGCAGGCCAAAGGCGTCCCAGCCTATCGGGAACAGGACGTTATAGCCTTCCATGCGGCGCTTGCGGGCAATGGTATCCATCGCCGTATAGGGGCGGGGATGCCCGACATGAAGCCCCTTCCCCGAAGGATAGGGAAACTCCAACAGTCCGTAGAACTTGGGCTTGGAATAATCCGTTCCGGTTTTAAAGCATTCGTTATCCGTCCAGTATTTCTGCCATTTCTTCTCAATGGCCTTTGGTTCGTATCGCTCCGTCATGTTCGCTTCCTCCGTGGTGAAATCCTATTTAATATAGACGATTTTACCTGAAATGTCAATCGCTTTACAAAGGAGGCAAAGGGGAGTATAATTGTCGGTGAACGGAGGTGCGAAAATGAAAAAGATACTGATATTCGCAATTTGCAGTTTGATGCTCTTGTCCCTCGGCTGTCAGCCCGGCGGAGGGCAGGGAGATACGGCGACCGAAGCGCCCACGGAGCCCACGCAGGAGCCGGTTGTGGAGGGAACCGCGATTCCGGCGGAGTCTCTTCCCGTGGTTTGGGAGAACGAGAACTGGAACGACACGGCTATGGTTGCTACGATAGATTTGGACGGCGACGGAGTTGAGGAAACCTTGCGGTTTGAGGGCGACGAGGATGCGTCGGAGGTGGCTTGCCGCTTCTATGTCAACGATTTGAGCGTAACTTTGGAGTTCTTTATGCCGAGTAGGGTTATGCTCTGCGATTTGCTTTCAGACGGGATCACCGATATCCTTGTGGAGGGCGACATGGCGTCGAGCGACTTCTATACCTATCAGTTGCTCTATGACGGAACTTCGCTTACGATATTATCCGTGCATTACGCCTGGATAGAGGAGTATACCCAGTTTGGCATGGTCATGGGCGAGATAGTCGATATGCTGGGCACATGGTCAACCATAAGGCTCTATACGACGCAGAACGGCGTGCTTATCCCGGCAACGTCGGTATTGATCAATCAGGAGACCGACATGAGCGAGGACGCCGAATTCAGTCGGGTGCTGACGCTCATAAAGGAGCTTCCGGTTACGACCCTGTCCGGGGAAAGCACGACGCTTCCCGTAGGCACGAAGCTGATACCGGCGGCGTTTGTCCGCGGGAGCTACCTCGACATTCTCACCAGCGACGGGGTGCAGTACCGGCTGGAAGTTACCTATGGTGAGAGCGAGTGGGAGTGCCTGATTGACGGCGCCCCTGAAAGCGAATACTTTGAGGAGCTGTTCTATGCGGGCTAAACGCCTTGCCATTCTATTGCTCATGCCCATCCTGCTTACAACGTTTGGTTGTGCGGGGGATTTTGGCGCGGAGGACTTGCCGGTTGTCGAACCCTTTGCTTCCTCCGCGCCCGTTTCGCAGTCCGGCGCCGAGACGGAGCCGAGCCTTGAAGCCACGGTCGCGCCGACGGTGGAGCCGGAGTCGATATTTCCGCTGATATGGAAAAATGCAGGCTGGGATATCACCGTCGACGTTATGAGCGCCGACCTTTTTGGCGTTGGCAAGGAGGACGTTTTGCGCTTTTTGGGCGATGAGAATATCAGCATGGTGAGCAATTTCTATGTGAACGAGGCGAGCGTTGCGCTCGAATTTACCGTCCCCGAAACGGTTGCCGTCTGCGACTTTGATAAGGACGACGGTTGTGTTGATATCCTCGTTTGCGGCGACGCCTGGTCGAGCGATTATATCACCTATCAGCTTCGCTATGACGGCAGCGGGCTTGAGATTATCAGCACGCACTATGCCTGGCTGGAAACCGTTGACAAGGAGGGGGAAATAATCATTACCGAGGAAGTGAATATCCTCGGAACGTGGAGAGCCACACGCGATTATACCGTGCTAAACGGGGTTTTAACGCCGGCAACGGAGGTTCTGACGAACACGCAAAACATCGAGTCCGCCAGGGTTTTGACGCTTGTTAAGGCCCTGCCTGTGACCGGTTCGGACGGCAGGCAAACGGAGTTGCCCGCCGGGACGAGGCTCATTCCGGCTTTCTTTGTCGAATGGGACTATGTGGATATTGTAACGGAGGACGGAGGCGAGTACCGCATAATGCTCGAATACGACGAGGAGGAATGGGAGGTGCGCATCGACGGAATCCGCGAGGAGGAATATTTTGAGAAACTTACATATGCCGGTTAGGCGGGGTTTGGCGCTTATATTCCTTGCCGCCCTGCTCTGCTGTTGCGGCTGTTCGGGCGGGGAGGACGTTGAGCCGTCCGCCGCTCCGACTATGCAAATCTACGATCCAAAGGACGCTTCGACCGATGCGGACGAGTCGCTTCCTCAATGGCTGGAGGTTGAAAATGCGTTGCTCTACCGCGCCGCGCTGAATTCGCCCGCCCGCGAGAACGTCTTTGGGCTGTATTACGAGGCGGGCGACGGGTATGCGGAGCTGGCGGTGGACTTCGACTATATCACGGTTGAGCCGTGCGTCGAGCCGGTTTCGCTCCTGATATGCGACCTCGACGCCGAAGACGGGCTATTGAACCTCGCGCTTTGCGTTAAGGCGGATGAAAGCTCCTATGCGACCTATGTTTTCAGCTATGAGGACGGCTCCATCCTCTGCCTGTGGGAGGGCGAGGGGGAGCTGCAAGGCGTGGAGGGCAATGTTTTGCTTCTGAATGTCGATGGGGTATTGACAGAGCGGGCTGTTTGAGTGTAAACTCTCACGGTTATGAAAAAGCGGAGATTGTTCGACAAAAAGTTTTTTAAAGAGATGTTGCCCTTGGCGATTCCGATTGCGCTTCAGAATCTGCTGATGGCTTCTTTTCGTCTCGTCGATACGCTGATGATAGGCCAGCTCGGCGATACCTCGATAGCGGCGGTGGGGCTTGCGGGCAACGTGTCCTTCTTCATCGAGCTGATAGCCTTCGGCATGGCTTCGGGTTCGGCGGTGTTCATCGCGCAGTATCACGGGGCGAAGGACGAGCCGGGGATTTACCGCGCGTTTTCCGCCTCGTTCATCTGCATAGTTCCGTTCGGTGTGCTGGCGTCCGTCTTTGTAATGCTTTTCCCCTCGTTTTTTATGCACCTTTTGACCGACGAAGCGCCGATGATAGAGGAGGGCTCCCGCTATCTAACGACGGCGGCGTTCTCCTATACGGGGCTGATGCTCACCCAACAGTTTTGCACGACGCTCCGAAGCACGGAGCGGGTCAAACTTCCGGTTATCGCAACCTCGATTTCGGCGGTGACTAACGCGGTTTTAAACTATGTGTTGATCTTTGGCAAGCTGGGGCTTCCGGCGATGGGAGTTATGGGCGCGGGGCTGGCAACCTCGATCTCCGCCCTGCTTTCGCCGCTGATAGTCTTTGTAACCAGCCTGGTTCAAAGGAACGTGCTGGTGCGTTGCTTCAAAGGGCTTGGGATGCTTCGCGGCTTCTTTGCAAGATTCTGGAGACGAAGCCTGCCCGTGCTGTGCAACGAGATGCTCTGGTCGATGTCGGTCGTGATAATGAATATGGTCTACGGCAGGATGGGACAGGACAGCTTTGCCGCGCTGACGATGTTTCGAACCGTTGAAAATCTCGTTTTCGTCTTCTTTGTGGGAATTTGCAACGCCTGCAATATTCTCGTCGGGAAGCATATCGGCTCCGGGGATATAGAAGGGGGCAAGCGGCTCTCAAAGCAGTTCATGTGGCTGTCCCCGCTGATGGGGCTGGTGCTTGGCGCGGCGATAATAGCCCTGCGCTCCCCGATAGTGGGGCTCTATGATACTTCGGAGATAGCTAAGCACACCGCCGAGATCCTGCTCATAATGTATGGAATCGAGGTGGGCATCAGAAACGTTCCCTATATTGCGGTGGTTGGAATCTTCCGCGCCGGAGGCGACACCCGCATCGGGCTTATAGGCGACGTCTGCGTGAACTATCTAATCGTCGTTCCCGTGGTCGTGCTGTGCGGCCTTGTGTTCAAGCTCCCGTTTTTGACGACCTATCTTTTGATGCTGATTGTCGACGATCTCGGAAAATGCCTGGTCTATGTTCCCTACTACCTCAAAAACCGCTGGATTAAGCCGGTGGTGGACTATAAGGAGATAGACTGAACGAAGCCTGGTTAGCTGAAAAATTCCAAATAAAGCGCAAGCTGTACAATAAACGGTATTGCGCTTTTATTTTTTTGTGCTATAATACGAACAAATGTTCGCTGAAAGGATGTGAAAGACGATGGATATTGAAGGAAGAAGGATTGCGAACAGGGAAGCGAGGGCATATAGGGAAAGTCTGGCATACATACGGGGGTTCGAGGAGGGGTTGGATGAAACAGCGCCGATTGCGGGCAGGTATCTCGAAAAGCGCCGGTGGATATGGGCGATAGAGAAAGTCAGAAGCAAGCTGGAGCTGTATGCTCCGAACAAGGCTCAGTTTTTTTGCCGTTATTTCGGGCTGGACAGACCGCTCAACCGGCGCGAGAGCGAGCGGGCGCGCCTGCTTCGGCTTTCAAGCGAGCTGTATGTCGGCGAATCCACCCTCTATAAATGGAGGGAACAGATATTGGACGAGCTGGTGCTTGCGGCAACCCAGGCGGGCGTTTATCATCCGTTTTGAGGATAAAAAGTCGCCGCCGGACTTTGACCCGGCGGCGGTTAGGGGGTTATTTGTTTTCCGCCCGATGGAGTATCATCTCGGCGGCAACTGAGATGGCGATTTCTTGGGGAGTTTCGCCCTTTATGGGCAGGCCTATGGGCGAATGAACGCGCATAAAGTCCGCCTCGGTAAAGCCTAAGGCAAAGAGCCGCTCCTTGGTGTGCTTAATCTTGTGCCGGCTTCCGATACAGCCGATATAGGTGGCGGGGGTCGCTAAAACCTGCCGCAGAACGTCGAAGTCCGACTGGTGTCCCCGCGTCATGATAACCGCGTAATCGTTGCGTCCGGGGAGAATATCCGGCGTCAGCGCCGAAAAATCGGCTTTAACCGCCGCGTCCGCCCGCGAAAAGAGCTTCAGGTCGGCAAATTCCTCCCTGTCCTCTACGACCGTGATGCGGAAATCGACCTCGGCAAGCACCGGAACGAGGGCGCGGGAGACATGCCCTCCGCCATAGACAAAGACCCTGCCCGAGCTTACGAGCTTATCCACATAGAGCCGCCCCTTTATGGGTTCGGGCGGGGTTTCGGTCACATAGAAGCTTTTAACGCTATCGCCCTCGATTTCGGTTACGAGGAAGGAGGGGGTATCCTTTTCGAGCGCCGCCAATATTGCGTCCGGCGTTTCGGTATTGTCGAAAACCTGGACGGCTATCAAAACGTCGCCGCCGCAAACCATGCCGATATCGGCAATCTCGCTTTTGTTCAGCGAAAAGCTCTGAACCTTGGAGCTTCCGCCCTTGATTAGCTGTTCGGCGAGCAAAAAGGCGCGGTATTCCACCGCCCCGCCGCCCACGGTTCCCACGGTCTCGCCGTTTGCAAAAACGGCCATGCGCGCGCCCTGCCCGCGGGGAACGGAGCCGTGGGAGGCAAGCACGCTGCAAAGCGCGGCGCGCTCGCCTGCCGCCAAACGTTCATGTAATGCGTAAAACAGCCGCTTCATGGCTTAGTTAATCGAGCCGGCGAGCAGGACTTCAACCTGTTCCGCGCTGATTTCACAGTGATAGAACAGCTCAAAGTATTCCTGTACTTCGCTCACGAGGTCGTATTGGGCTTCTTCCGGATAGAGCAACTGGCACAGCCACATCATTCCCAGATAGCGCTGAACCGAAGGCGGGAAGCCCATCCAGTTGTAGGGGCCGAAGGGAACCTTGTAATAGGTGCCGTTTTGAATCGCCTGCAGGCTCTGCCATGCGGCTTCGTCGGCTACGGTGTCATAGATGCTGTCGGGCGCAAAGAGAATCACCTCAGGATCCCAAAGCAGGAGCTGTTCCATATTGACCTCGTTGCCCGTTCCCCTGCTGGAAACATCCTCCACCACCGCGAGGTTTTCCGTGAGCAGATCGATGATTTCGCCATGATAGGAGGTTTGAGCGATAACATTTAGTCCCGCGTCGCCGAGGCAGTATACGGCAGACTTCTTTTCTACGGAATTGGCTATCTCCAGCGTGCGGTTATAAACGGTTTCGCAGTAGACCGCCAGCGTCTCCGCCTCGTTCTCCATGCCGAGCAGCTCCCCGAGCTTTCGATAAGCGTCGCCGGCAGTCTCGGTTGTCATGGTGATATGCACGAAGGGCAGGCCGGTTTGCTCCTGCAAGGCATTCAGCTCCTCAACCATGCCGTCCTTGGGCTCGCCGACGTCGATGACCACCTGCGCGCCGGAGCTGAGCAGAACTTCCAGGTTCAATTCGCCCTTGCCGCCGTAAAGCTGGCCTAAGAGCGGCAGATTGTAGTATTTCTCATCGAAGTATTCCATCGCGCTCTCGTCCCACTCGTTAGCGATACCAACGAGCTTGTCGGGAGCGAGCGCAAACACCACGATCTGAGCGAGCGGGCCGGAAATTGCAATCTGATCCAGGGTGTAGGGAATCTCCACCTCGCGCCCGATGGAATCGGTAAAGAGGCGGGTTTCGGGGAGGGGCTCCTCGGTTGGTTCAACTTCGGGCTCCTCGGTGGGGGTTTCCACCACCGGTGCCTCCGTCGGTTCAGCCGCCGGAGCCGCGGTGGGATTCGCGTTTGCATCTTCGGAGGGCGAGGCACAGCCGATTGCCAGACCGAAAGAAAGCAGGATTGCTAAGATAAGTGCGAGAGTCTTTTCCATATTTTTTCTCCTTCTATGTTTTTTGTATCCACAATGATAACGCCCATATTGCGTTTCATCGGCAAATAATAGGGGAAGGGTTCGCGGCCCTTGACGAGCCGGGCAAAAACCTCCTCCTCCGTTATGCTCGTCGAGCGAACGTCCCGGCTGTATAGGTTAAAAAAGTCAACCCCGTCCTTCAGGCTCATAAAGGGCTGTCCGGCTTCCAGCGAGAGCGGAAAGGTTTCAAAAGGAACCTCCCATTCGCGAAGCGAGTGCTCCGCGTCGACGAAGGTGTGTTCGTTCACCTCGACATATTTCATCGAGAAGCGGTGCATATGAAGATCCCGCTTGATTATCACCGCCTTGCCGGTCGCCTGCCGCTTGGCGAGCAAGAGGCTCTCCAAAAGGTTGCCGAAAAAGCAGAAAACCATATCGTCATAGCGTTCCTCGGGCGGCAAAAGGTGGATATCGCCGTTTAGAACGCTGAAATTAGCGGTATTCTCGTGCAGGGCTTGGGCCGCCGTCGCCGCTTCGGGATTGCGCTCCACGCCGGTAACGCGCCGCACCTCCTTGGCGAGCGCCGCGCCGAGATAGCCCAGCCCACAGCCCGCGTCGCAGATATGCCCGTCGCGATTCAGATGGGGGAGGAGCGCCTTGGCAAGCTCCGTATAGAAGCCCGTGTAGACGGCAAAGTCGCTCATCAGGCGTATCGAGGTTTCATTCCATTGAATCATTGACCGATAATCACCGCCCCGTTGTTTATTTCGGCACGGATGCCGTAAAGCTCCCAAAGCAGACCGCTGTTCAGCGCCGATTTCGGAGCGCCCTCCGCCAGCAAAGAACCGTCCTTTATCGCAAGCAAGCGGGTTGCATACTGAAGCGCGTGCTGGGGATTATGCGTGGATAGAAGCACGGTATAGCCCCCTTTAGCCAGGCTTTGCGCGGTGGCAAGCACCCGGTGCTGGTTGCCGAAGTCCAGGTTCGCAACCGGCTCGTCCATCAATAGCACCTTGGCGTTCTGCGCCAGCGCCCTCGCTATCAGCGCAAGCTGTTGCTCGCCGCCCGAAAGCTTGAGATAGCTCCTTTCGGCAAGCTTTTCGATGTTGAGCAGGCGAAGCGCCTCATATGCCTGCCGCCGTTGCGTCTCGCGGGGCGAGCCGAGGGCGGAGATGCTCGGCGCGGTTCCCATCAAAACCATGTCTAAGACCGAGTAGTTGAACGCGGGATAGTGGGATTGGGGAATATAGGCGAGCCGTTTGGACAGTTCGCGCGCCGAGAGCTTGCGGATATCGTTCCCGTCGATGGATATTTTGCCCCCGTGCCGCTTTAGCAGGCCCAGGATACAGCGAAAGAGCGTGCTCTTGCCCGCGCCGTTCGCGCCGAGAACCGCTATCAGCTCGCCGGCTTGAGCCTCAAAGGACAGCTCCTTTAAGACCTCGTGAGCCCCATAGGAAAAACTCAGTTTTTCGACTTCCAGCTTCAAGCTACACACGCTCCCTTCGCATGATGAGCCAGAGGAAGAAAGGCGCTCCGATAACCGCCGTCAGGATGCCGATGGGAATTTCAATCGTGAACAGACAGCGCGAAACATCGTCCACCAGCAGTAAAAAGCTTGCGCCGAGAAGCATGGACGCGGGCAGAAGCAGTTTAAAATCGCTTCCGACGAGGCGGCGGCACAGGTGTGGAATCACCAGCCCGACCCAGCCGATCATGCCCGAGACCGATACCGACGCGGCGGTTATGAGCGTGGCGCAGAGGATAACGATAAAGCGAAGCAGGGAGGTATTCACTCCCAGGGTTTTGGCTTGCTCGTCGCCGAGCGTTAAAAGGTTTATCCTCCATGACAAAAGCAGGAGGGGAAGAACGCCGAGGCCCATGGGGATGAGTGCAAAGACGACTTCGTCCGCTTTCGCCGCCTGCAAACTCCCCATGAGCCAGTAGGTTATTTGCGGGAGCTGGTTCTGAGTGTCCGCAACCAGCTTGATAAAGGATGTTCCAGAGGAGAACAAGGAACCCATCATGATGCCCGCAAGAATAAGATTAGTCACCTGCTTGCCCGGCGCAAGCCTGCCGATTAAAAAAACCATGGCTACACAGCCCAAACCGAGCGCGAAGGCAAAAGCGGTTATGCCCGAGGAGGGCAGGCCGATATAGATGGCAAGCGCCGCGCCAAAAGCCGCGCCGGAGGTCGCTCCGAGGATATCGGGCGAAGCCATCGGGTTTTGAAACACGACCTGATAGGAAGCGCCCGCCGCCGCGAGGCAACTGCCGACCATGAGCGCAAGGGCTATGCGCGGCAAGCGGATATTCCAAACGACGGACTGCATATTAGCCGTCCAGGTTTGCTCGCTACCGAAGATGTTGCCGAAGAAAACCTCCACAACCTCGCCCACCGTCAGCTTGTAATGCCCAAGGCAGAACGAGAGCAACACGGAAGCGAGCATCAGCCCGCCCAAAATCGCAAGCATCCAGCCCCGCCGTTTCTTTTTAGCTTTAAATGCGCCCTCTATCGCAACAACCCCCAAGCGTTATTTTTTAAAAAGAATTACGATATAATTATAGCACCCGCCCAACGTCTTGTCAACTATCTTGACAGATTTAAGTGGGGCGTGATAAGATGGAACGTCCACAAGATAGGGGAAGCGCGGTGAGAATCCGCCACAGCCCCCGCTACCGTGACGCGCCCTTGCGAAGCCGGATGACCTATGCAGTGGAAAACACCTCCTATTTTTTGCGGCGGGCGAAAAGGGACGCTTTTTTAGTGTGTCCGCTCTCCCCGCAAAAAAACGGGGAGAGTATTATTTTGTACGGAGGGTACTATGGATCAAAGGAAAAAGAGGATCGTGTTGCTGGTCGTTCTGACCGTTGTGCTTGCGGCGTTGATTGCCGGAGGCCTCCTGCTCTACCATCATTATAAGGACGAGCCGGTTGAGGGCAAAAAGGCGATTACCGTCGTCGTCAACCATCCCGACGGGAGTCAAAATACCTTCACCTATCATACGGACGCGGAGTATCTTGGGGAAGTTCTGCTCGCTGAGGGATTGATTTCAGGCTCGGAGGGCGAATACGGCTTGTTCGTAGATACCGTTGACGGGGTATATGCCGATTCCGCCCAGGGGGAATATTGGATGCTCTTTATCGACGGGGAATATGCGCCAACCGGCGTGGATTCGACCGTTATTGAAGACGGGGACGCCTTTGAATGGACAATCGAGGTTTATAACTGAGGGTGAAACTGTCGGCTCGCGACATCTGCATACTGGCGCTTTTGGGCTCCTTCCTGTATGTTGTGCAGGTGGTGCTGGCTAAGCTTCCGAATATAGAGGGCGTATCGCTGTTGATACTGATAATAACGCTTATCTACGGCTGGCGCGCCCTCTTTCCGATCACCGTTTTTATCGCACTGGAGTTCGTAACCTTTGGGTTCGGGCTGTGGAGCATCTTCTATATGTACGCCTGGTATATTCTCATGGCGCTGGTGTTCCTGCTGAGGCGCGTCTGCAAGGACTCCGCCTGGGCGTGGGCGCTGGTTTTGGGCTTCTATGGGCTCATTTTCGGGCCGCTGTATTCCCTGCTGTTTTTATTCACCGGCGGCTTCGCGGGCTTCCTTGCGAGCTGGATAAACGGCGTAGTTTTCGACGTATTGCATTGCGTGGGAAACTTTGCCCTGACGATTTTTCTGTTTAAGCCCACATATAAGCTAATGAAGCGATTGACAAGCGAAAAACGTGCCGATATAATGAATGGATAGGGCGTGGCAGACACGTCGAAAACGGAGGTTATGTATGGAAAAATTGGTAATCGCGCTGGGCGGAAACGCATTGCAGGAGGGCAAAGGCCCCGCAACCGCCGAGGCGCAGCTTCAGGTCGTTGAAAAGACGTCGGAGTTCATCGCGGACATAATTGAAAAGGGCTACAAGGTTATTTTGGCGCACGGCAACGGCCCGCAGGTCGGAAGAATAGTTCTTCAGAACGAAAATTCGGTCAATGTGACCCCCGCCATGCCGTTTGACGTTTGCGGCGCAATGAGCCAGGGCATGATAGGCTATCATATGCAGCAGGGGCTGTCGAAAGCGCTTCGCAAGCGCGGCGACAATACTCCGGTTGCAACGATAGTGACCCAGGTGGTTGTCGACAAGAACGATAAGGCGTTTTTGAATCCCACCAAGCCCATAGGCCCGTTCTATTCCGAGCAGGACGCTAAAAGGCTTCAGGAGGAGAAGGGCTATTCCATCAAGGAGGATGCGGGACGCGGCTGGCGCAGGGTTGTCGCAAGTCCGATGCCCGTTGAGATAGTCGAGCTTCCCGTGGTTTGCGCCATGGTGGACGCGGGCTTCGTGGTGATTACCGTCGGCGGCGGCGGCATACCGGTATTGAAGCATGAAAACGGCGACCTGGAAGGCACGGCGGCGGTTATAGATAAGGATTTGGCTTCCGAACGCTTGAGCGAGGATATTGACGCGGACGCATTGCTGATTCTGACGGCGGTTGAGCAGGTTTGCCTCAACTACAACAAGCCCGACGAGAAGCGGCTGGCGCAGATTACGGTCGAGGAGGCGGAAAAGTATATAGCCGAGGGGCATTTTGCGCCCGGCTCGATGCTGCCCAAGATTCAGGCCGCCTGTATGTTCGCCCGTAGCAAGGCGGGGCGGCGCGCCATCATCACCTCGCTGGATAAGGCGGTGGACGCGCTGATGGGCAAGGCAGGAACGACGATCGTTCTGTAAAACGGGCAAAGCCCGCGATTATGAAAAGCGGCGGGGAGTGGAAAAAACTCCCCCTTTTTAAACTATGGAGGAAGAAACATGGTAACGCATATCGTTTTTTTCAAGCTTGAGGAGCCGGAGATTCACGCTCCGATTATTTGCGAGAAACTGCTCGGACTGAAGGACAGAATACCGGAGATAGTCTCCATTCAGGCTGGGGTGGATTTTTTGCACAGCGAGCGCAGCTATGATATGGCTCTGATCGTTACATTCAACGACCGGGAGGGCTTGAAGGTCTATGACGAAAACCCCGACCATAACGAGGTCAGAAAATACATTCACGCGCACAGGCTGGACTCCAAAACGGTGGATTTTTTCAGCTGAGCGCAACAATATAGCGGAGGAATCGGGATGGTAAAGTATATCTGTCTGTTCAAACTGCATAATCCCGCGGATGCGGATGCCGTGGCGGAGAAGTTGCACACGATGGAGGGCAGAATCGCAGGACTGCTCTCGATGGAAACCGGAAAGAATATCTGGGACAACGAGGCGCGCTGTTATGATCTTGCGCTGACGATAGTTTTTTCAAGAATGGAAGCGATGCTCGCCTATGATAATGATCCCCTGCATCTGGAGTGTCGGGAATTCATCTATCCGAAGCGCGCCGACGGCAAAACCGTAGTGTATGAGATAGGTTGCGACTGAGTTTAGCGCGATGAGCTGTCGAGGGAGAACCATAAAAAGAAGGCTTTGCCTTATCATCGCGGTTGCGCTTTTGCTTCTGAGCTGTGGCTGTGGGGTAAGCCCCGAAGTCGGGGCGCAGTCGCCTGAGCCCGCTGTTAGAATCGACGTGCCCGAAATAACAACGGCGCCGCTGTCCACGCCCGTGCCCGTGGAGACCCTTGGCAGTCCCAATTTGGCTCCGCTTCCGGACGGCTATGAGCTTCCCGCCTTTTATACGCGGCTGGAAGTTGGGGCGGCGGAGGTATTCGCCTTTTTGGACGCTGAGGGCGAGCTTCAATACCGCGCCTATGCCGAATATCCGGTCTATCATAACGATCGGCTTTATGAGACGGTGGGAGGGCTGTATCCCGTCTGCGTCGAGAGCGGGCAGGTTGCGCTCGTCGAGCCGGCTATCGCGACAGACCCGTCTTTGGAGCGGGCGGGGCAATGCGAGGCACAGTCCACCGACGCGCTGAGGCTGAAAAAGGCTTATACGAAGGAGGATGCGGAAGGGCTTGTTTCCTATGAGGGCGGGTATCTGATATACGGAGCTTTTTCGGGCAAAGCGCCGGCTTTCTATCCCGCAACGGCGGACGGCGGCATGATAGCGGGCGCGTTGCCCATCGAGGACGATATAATCGTGCCCGAATATTTCCCAAAGGACGAGCCTTTGGAGGACGGCGAGTATCTGCTGGTAGTCTATCTTAACACGCAATCGGTGGTGGCTTATCTATCCCGGGAGGGCGAGTGGACGGAGGCGCGTAGGATGATATGCTCAAGCGGCAGACCCGGCGACGATACGCCCTCCGGAGTCCATAGAATCACGGTTATATACGAGTATAAACAGCTCGGCATGAGTGAAGAAAGCTATTGCTACGGGCAGTACGCCTCGCGAATAGTGGGGCATTATCTGTTCCACTCAACGCCGATTTGGTTCGAGGCGGGGCGGGATGTGGCTAAGGCCAGGACGATGGTGAAGCTCAGCGAATTTGAAAAGCTCGGCGAGCCGGCTTCGGACGGGTGCATCCGGCTCACGGTTGCCGACGCAAAGTGGATATATGACAACTGCGGGGTGGGAACCGAGGTCAGAATAGGGCTGTGGGACGGGCCGAAGGCCGACGCCCCGCCCGCAATAATCTATGAAGAACCCTATGTAACGGGGGACGATATGGGCTGGGATCCAACCGACCCCGACCCTGCCAACCCCTATCATGACGTATATGGAGTAGTGGACGGATGAACGATGTTTTTAAAGTGGTTTCCTCCTTTGAGCCGCAGGGCGATCAGCCGCAGGCTATGGAGACGCTGATAAGGGGAGTCAAGAACGGCGAGGACGTTTTGGTGTTGCTCGGAGTAACCGGCTCGGGCAAGACCTTCACCATGGCGAAGGTTATCGAGGGGGTGCAAAAGCCCACCCTCGTTTTGGCGCATAACAAGACCCTTGCCGCCCAGCTTTGCTCCGAGCTAAAGGAGTTTTTTCCGGAGAGCGCGGTGGAGTATTTCGTCAGCTACTACGACTACTACCAGCCCGAGGCTTATATTCCGTCCTCCGACACCTATATCGAAAAGACGATAGAGATAAACGATGAGATAGACAAGCTTCGCCATTCCGCAACCTGCGCGCTGAACGAGCGGCGGGACGTTATAATCGTGGCTTCGGTAAGCTGTATCTATGCGCTGGGCAACCCGGAGGAATACCTCAAGCTGTCGGTTTCCCTGCGCCCGAATATGACGATTGAGCCGCGTGAGCTGATGTATAAGCTCGTTGAGATACAGTACAAGCGCAACGATATTGATTTTACCCGAGGCACCTTCCGCGCCCGCGGCGATACGCTCGACATCTTCCCCTCCAACGCAACGGACAGGGCGGTGCGCCTGCAGTTCTTCGGGGACGTTTTGGAGCGGATTTCGGAGATAAATATCGTCACCGGCGAGGTTTTGCGGCATCTGGAGCATACCGTGGTGTTCCCAGCCACGCATTACGCCACGGGGCAGGAGAAGATGAACGAGGCGCTGACGGTAATCGAAAACGATATGTTTGAACGCGCCCGCTTTTTCCACGAGCGCAACCAGCTTATAGAGGAACAGCGCATAACGGAGCGGGTAACTCACGACATGGAGATGATGCGCGAAATAGGCTTTTGCAGCGGGATTGAGAACTATTCGCGCTATTTTGACGGCAGGCGGGAGGGCGAGCCGCCCTATACCCTGCTGGACTATTTTCCAAAGGATTTTCTGCTGATAGTGGACGAGAGCCATGTAACTTTGCCGCAGGTAGGAGCCATGTTCCGCGGGGACAGGGCGCGCAAGGACAGCCTGGTGGAATATGGGTTTCGCCTGCCGTCGGCGCGGGACAACCGCCCGCTGACCTTCGACGAATTTCTCGCCCGCGTTCCGCAGATGCTTTGCGTATCCGCAACGCCCGCAAAATATGAGCTTTCGCGGGCCAAAACGGTAGCTGAACAGATAATCCGACCGACGGGGCTGGTCGATCCGGAGATAATTTTGCGTCCGGCGGACGGGCAGGTGGACGATTTGATTCGCGAGGTAAGGCTTCAGGCGCAAAAGGGCTTTAGAACCCTGGTGACGACGCTGACTAAGAGCATGGCCGAGAATCTCACCGAATATTTCGACGCGCTGGGAATCAACGTGCGCTATATGCACAGCGACATAGATACCCTGGATCGCATGGAGATCATCCGCGATCTCCGGCTCGGCGAATTCGACGTGCTGGTGGGCATAAATCTTCTGCGCGAGGGGCTGGATCTCCCCGAGGTTGGGCTTGTCGCCATATTGGACGCGGACAAGGAGGGCTTTTTGCGCTCCGAAACGAGCTTGATACAGACGATTGGCAGGGCGGCGAGGAATGTTGAGGGCAGGGTTATCCTCTATGCGGACGTGGTGACCGAGTCCATGCGCCGCGCCATCGACGAGACCGAGCGGCGGCGGAAGAAACAGCAGGAGTATAACGAACTCCATAATATTACGCCTGCAAGCATCGTCAAGGAGGTGCGTTCCAACTTCACCATAAGCCGCGCCGCAGAACGGGAGGAATCGGGGCTTACGGCGGAGGAGAAGCTGGAGCGGATAGAGCTATTGCGCGAGCAGATGCAACAGGCGGCGCGGGAGCTGGAGTTTGAAACCGCCGCCAAGCTTCGCGATGAGATGAAGGAGCTTATGGGCGAAAAGGTTGCGCCGAACAAGAAGGCGAAGCCCGGAACCGTCGGCGCGCACAAGCGTTCGCGGGGCAGGAGCAGAAAATAGGCGAAAAACCTTTGCTCCCGATCGTAACGGGCAGATTTACGAATCCTGCCAAGCGGCGGAGGTCTCCGAACCGGCTTTTTGCCGGTTTTTGCTTGCGGCAAGCCCAATCAGATACAAGAGGATTCCGGAGACGGTAAAGGCAAGCCCGGCAAGCAGGTAAACCGTGGTGAGCCGGCTCGTCGTCCCATATATCTCCAGCGCGCCCTGAAACAGGCTCCCGACGGTCAAAGTTGCAAGTCCCGAATGATAGAGATTTAAGGGGAGACGGGAGGGCAGGCGGCGGACAAAAAGCGCCATTGTAAAGAACGGAAGAACCCCCAAAGCGAGCGGAAAAGCAAAGGCGTAGAGCATATAGAAGGAATAGACCTCGTGGCTGAATTGCTCGTAAACGAAGCCAAAAAGGGCGCACAGGAGCGAAATAAGCAGGTAGGCAAAGGCGGTTTGGAAGATATGCCGCCTTTGTTTCTTAGTATCCGATATAAACAATGTCGCTCACGCTCCTCTCCTTGATGCTTCTTCCGTTAGTGGTTGGATTGTTGATGACCTGGCCGTTGAAATACATCGTGGACGAGCCGCCGCCGTCCAGATTATAGGCCGTGGTTACCCCCAGGGCTTCCATGAATTCAGCCAGCTGATAGAGCGTCAGCCCCTCGCTCTCATCGGTGCGCCCGTCCGAAACGACAAATACATAGTGCAACTCGCCTATAAGCCCGATTGCGGTGCGCGGGTTGCTGGTTTTTGCCTTGCCAACCTCCTCGTCCTCGGTAACGGCAATCGAGCCGTCCAGCACCAGCGCGGGGCCAAAGGAAAGCACGAAGCTCGCGCCGTCGCTCAACAGCTGTTCGGCGGAGATTTCGCTCTCGTTGATAACCGCCATCGAGCCATCCTGATAGATTACCAAGTCCTCCTGGTTCTTCTCGGCGGAGCTTCGGTATATCACGCCGTTCCGGATAACGTAGCCGGTCTGCTGAGAGCCATAATAGTCGCCGTTGATCGCTAAAATAGCGTTGTTGCGGGCGGCAATAGAGGAGGTCGTTTCCGTAACGTTGCGGCCGTAGCTGTCCTGGGCAAAGGCAGTTTGCAGATACTCCGCCGAGGAGACGACTATATCCGCAACATAGATGCTCGTGTCGTATTCGCGGTATTCGGTAAGGGTGATTGTGATATTTTCGTCGCTGTAGGAGGTTTCGGTTATAATCTCCTCGCTTGAGCTGTCGTCCCCGGCAACCTCGGTAGTACCGGCGTCGGAGCTATCGTTGTCTGCGGAGCTATCGGCGTCTGCGGAGGCGTCGCTGTCTGCGGAGGCGTCGGAGCTTTCGACAACGACATAGACCCGCGAGATTACAAAAACGTCCAGCGCGGCGTAAACGGTAAAAGCGGTTAAGAGCAGGCCATAGACGATGGCCCAGAAAAAGCGGTATCGCGGCATATGGGGCAACCTCCTTTCTTCAACGATTGGCGTTTAGCATAACAGCCAAACCTTAAACCGCTTTGAAACGGCGGCTGAAAAAATCAAGCCGTTCATCCGCCGAGCTTACAGGGCTAAGCTTCTTCAATCTTGCCGAATGAGGGGGGATGTGCTATTATTATATAGGAAATACGGA
Source organism: Clostridia bacterium (assembly GCA_030527115.1). Classification (GTDB taxonomy): domain Bacteria; phylum Bacillota; class Clostridia; order Christensenellales; family CAG-138; genus JAQUTY01. Next base: position 1,942 of record JAUNBM010000015.1, on the reverse strand, counting down.
GGGGCGAGCGCGCTTGATAGACAGGCTTATGAAAACATATTCGAAAAATCTGCGGGAGTTGTTGGCCGTAGCTTATTCGATTGTCAGAGATTTCGATCAAGCTCAGGATATAGTTCAGGAGGTTCTGCTGAAGCTGCTCTCAAGCCCCGAAAAACTGCCGGGTCTTAGAAATCCGCTGGCTTTTTTGAAAACCTGCGTTAGAAACGAGAGTATCAATTTTGTGCATAAGCTGAAAACCGCTCCGGCTTTTGACGAAGTGGTAATGAACTTAAAGGCGGCCCTTTCTCAAGATGAATACCGGGAGATAGAAAACCTGCTTTGGATAAGGAGTTTTTTGGAGCAAAAATCCCCCGAATTTCAAGATGCTTTTCTTCGTCATGTGTTGGACGGTTGCACAATCCGCGAGCTGGCACAGGAGATGGGAGTTACAACGGCGTGGTTGCAAAAGCAGTTTTGGGAGATTAAGTCACGGATGAGAGCGGATAAGACCTTACTGTTCACAATTATTTTTTTAAAATTTTGAAAAAAGTCGTCTGCTTTTCCCCCTGAAAATTGTCTATATAGTATAAGGGCCAAGAGAGGAGAATCCATGCGTTATAAACAGCTGGTAAAACTGTTACAAAAGCATCCGTATTTGCTGGAACCTTGCGTGACTATGTCGCTGGTCGACGCTAAAAAAGAAATAGCCGCCTTTGAGCTTCCGACGTTTGAACAGATAATCGCCGGTGCAAAACGGCGTTCAAACCTTCCTGCCGAGGCATGGAACCCGGCAGAAAGGGCGATAGAGAATCAAAAAAACCTTGTTGAAAGCGGATTGAAGACGCCCGTTTCGCACCTAAGACGCTGGGTAATCGTTGCCGTAGCGGTTGCTGTTTTGGCATTCTTCGCCCTTACCCCGATAGGCAGAGCCTGGGCAACGGAGGCATGGAACTTCATTGCCACCATATTCGATGACCGTATTGAAATTGAACATTCGGGTGATTCGGGAGAAATACTTGCTACAACCCTTCCGCCCCGGCCATTCGAAGCACTCGAGCGGGATTCTAAGATGGAAAGCAATACTGTGTACTATGAGGATTTGTCCGTATTTGTTGAGGCAACAGGAAAGAATCCCGTCACCTTGGAAAGTTACGGGATTCAGTTGGAGGACATTTATTCTGTGGAGGATGTTGCGGAGCTTGTTCTCTTCACAACGTACAGATCGGATTCCGATGCGGAAGTTCACTTGATGCAAACATGGGCCGACACCAGTCAGACTATTGATGCTGCGGAGAGCTTCTCCGGGTGGACGGACTACCGAATCTCGGACATTTACACCGTTTACTACGGGATTGATAATGTGACCGGCACCTTTAACGGAGTTATAGTGCTTCCCGATTCGATAATCACGCTTGCTGGCGACGCTTCCCTGGATATCGAATGGCTTGCAAAAGCACTTTGTCTTCCATAGACGCTATAATCTATATAGTTTTTCCTGCGAACCGGTGGTAGTGGTTCCGTATCCATAAATAGATACTTTGTAGGTTCCCGATGCTAAGGAAACATCTTTACTTGCGGCTGCAAAAAACCCCGTATCTGAATATGTTACGCCTGTAACGTATTTCCATCCTTCATCTGTATCCCACCGATATAGAATCACAACCACCCTAAGGTCATCGGAAATGTTTGATTTTACCTTGCCCCAACAGGTGTAGACAGATCCCCCCAGAGGTATCAATCCACCGCTAAGCGTTAAGAGTTGCTTAGTGGGTTCAGGTTCTTCCTCGTAATGCCCGGAATCGGTGACAGCAAAAGCCGAGCCTGCATAGACACAGCATATTGCTAAAACGAGCAACAATGCGATGAGTTTAAACCGTACCCCATGTCAAGGACAATTTTAAAAATGGGCAGCACATCTCACGGAATGTGTGATATACTGTTAGTTGCTTTACCGACTCGGAGG
>JAUNBM010000058.1 GCA_030527115.1 Clostridia bacterium | reverse complement strand
CTCAACTCTGCCAAAACATACCAAAGCGGCGTCCGTCCTTGGACAAACGCCGCCAATTCGTATATGGTTATTTGGGAATATGCGCCCTTATACGATTCCCTGAGCCATCATCGCGTCCGCGACCTTCAAAAAGCCCGCGATATTCGCGCCGGCTACGAGGTTGTAGCCGAGGCCGCACTTCTCGGAAGCTTCGACCGATGCGGAATGGATGCTGCGCATGATCTCATGCAACCATCTGTCGACCTCCTCCTTCGTCCAGCTCAGATGCTCCGCATTCTGGCTCATCTCCAGGCCGGAGACGGAAACGCCGCCCGCGTTGACCGCCTTGGAAGGAGCTACCAATACTCCCTTATCCATCAGATAATAGAGCGCTTCGTTCGTGGTGGGCATGTTGGCGACTTCGATATAATACTTGACGCCATTGGCAAGCATCTGATCCGCTTCCTTCATGCCGATCTCATTCTGATAGGCGCAAGGCATGCAGATATCGGACTTGACGCCCCAGGGCTTCTCGCCCGGGAAGAACTCCACGCCGAACTTGTCGGCATAGTCCTGAACCCTGTTTCTGCCGCTACTGCGCATTTCGAGCATATAGTCCCACTTCTCCTGCGTGCCTACGCCGTCGGGATCATAGATATAGCCGTCGGGGCCAGCCAGAGTTACAACCTTCGCGCCGAGCTGGCTCGCCTTCATCGCGACGCCCCAGGACACGTTGCCGAAGCCGGAAATCGTAATCGTCTTGCCCTCAAGGGTATCGTTCTGATGCTTCAATACCTCCTCGAGATAATAGACCGCGCCCCAGCCGGTCGCCTCGGGACGGATGACGCTACCGCCATAGCTCATTCCCTTGCCGGTCAAAACGCCGTTCTCAAAGCCGTTGCGAATCCGCTTGTACTGCCCGAACAGGAAGCCTATCTCCCTGCCGCCTACGCCGATATCGCCCGCCGGAACATCCACGTTCGGGCCGATGTGACGGTAAAGCTCGGTCATAAAGCTCTGGCAGAAGCGCATGATCTCCATGTCGGACTTGCCGTTGGGATCGAAGTCGGAACCGCCCTTGCCGCCGCCCATCGGAAGCGTCGTCAGGCTGTTTTTGAAGGTCTGCTCAAACGCCAGAAACTTCATAACGGACAAATTGACATGGGGAGCGAATCTCAGGCCGCCCTTGTAGGGCCCGATTGCGCTGTTGAACTGAACGCGGAAGCCGCGGTTCACCCTGATCTTGCCCTCGTCGTCCATCCAGGGCACGCGGAACTCGATGACGCGCTCAGGCTCAACCAAACGCTCCAGCAGGCCCGCTTCCTCATACTCCGGATGCCGCTCAACGACGACTTCCAAAGACTTCAGCACCTCTTCCACCGTCTGCAAAAACTCGGGTTCATGCTTGTCGCGACGCTTTACATCCTCAAGCACTCTTTCAATGTAGCTGTTCATAATCCCTCCGAACAAGTCAAATATTAGGTATAACTACCAAAAATCATAATACCACTTTTGTTGCCGAAGTCAACCGATAAACGCGGGTTTAAACAAATATATTTTTTGCGCGGCGCGCGCTTCTATGCGGCTTTGCGCCCGCATAGTCTTTTATGAAATAATGCCAAGGAGGCGCAGAATGGATATAAGCAAGATTTCACTGAATACCGAAGGTTATGCCGGAACCTTCTTTGCCCAGCCGCGCATTGAAAGCGGACTTCCGCTTCCCCAGGGCAGGAGCGCCAAGCGCGTTCTCTCCACCTCGGCGAACGCCACGGTTTCGGGCGCCGTCTGCTTCGCGGGCGGCATAGATGTTTCGGGCTCTATCAGGCTACACCTCGTCGTTGAAGCGGAGGATTCCTCCCTCTTTGCCTTCGATGCGGACGCGGACTTCACGCACCGCATAAACGAGGCCTCGGTTCAACCCGAAATGAGCGCGCATCTGACCGCACAGCTCTTTTCATGCCGCTGTCGTGCCGACGAGGGCGGTTTGCGCCTCAACGCAACCATCACGCTGACCGCCGTAGTCTTTGAGCCGGTTGCCGCATCCGCCATCTCCGCTCTGACGGGCGAGAGATTTTTGGAACAGAAGCAGACCGAACTCATTACCTCCAGGCGTCAGCTTTTGGGAGCGCAAAGTCAGCGGATTCACGAGGAGGCGCGCATACCTCAGCGCTCCGCCCTGCTCTCGATCTCCGGCGCGCCGGAGCTGACCCTGATCTCGCCCCTGTCCGACGGCACGGCGTTGGAGGGCATACTGCATTGCTCCGCCCTCCTATCCGACCCCGACGGAGGGATTTTTGAACAGCATTTGAAATTCCCCTTCTCCTGCACCGTTCCTACCGAGTCCGCCGTGGATAGGACGGCTACCGTTGCCGTCGGCGGCCTGCACGCCGCAGTCATAGACCAGGAGCAGGGGGTGCTTGAATTGGACGCTCAACTCTCGATCTCCGTCTACGGCAGACAGCAGACGAGCAATCTGATTTTGACCGACGCTTACGACTGCGACGGCTCGTTCGTCTGCGAGAGCAACAGCAAGGAGGGCTTGCAGTATCGCAAAACCGAAAGGAAGAAGCTCGTTCTTTCGGAACAGCTCGCAGTTCCCAACCATCTGCCCGAAGCCTATGTGCCTATCTATGCCTCCGCGCAAGCCGCAATCACCGCCATCCATCCCGATGAGGAGGGGCTGCGCGTCGATGGAATCCTTCAGTCGACGGCGGTGTATCGCTGTGACTCCGGCCTGCTCCATTCGTTCATGGAGGAGCTTCCGCTCTCGTTCCCGCTCGACGTCAGCTGTGATTTGGCCGTGCCTACCCTGCAAATTCTCTGCGTTCAGCTCCAGGGCAGCGGCAGGCTTTTGACCGTTGACATCAGCCTGCTTCTAAGCGCGGACTGCTATGACAGCGCCACTATAAGCTATGTGGATGATCTGTTGCATTCGGAACCCGCCGAACCAAAGAAAGGAATCTTTCTCTACTTTGCCGACGAGGGGGAAAGCCTGTTCGATATCGGCAAGCGGTTTTTGCTCCCCGTTTCCGTCCTCAAGCAGTATAACCCGAACGTCAAGGAGACGCTTTCGGACGGCGAACAGGTGCTTTTAATTAAATAGGAAAGCAGGCGGAAGAATTAAGGACGGGGCGCTCCCGTCCTTTTTATACGCAAAACTTTTGTCAGGCTCACAGCCCCAGCATGGCGGTTGCAACCTGAAAATAGGTGAACAGCGAAATCGCATCCACCAGCGTGGTTATAAAGGGGCTTGCCATAACCGCAGGGTCGAAGCCGATCTTCTTTGCCAGCATCGGAAGCGTACAGCCTATGAGCTTCGCCACGATCACCGTTATGACGAGCGTCAGGCAAACCACGAAGGCTATCTGCACCCCCACCTTGTCGAGATACATGAGCTTTAAAAAGTTGGCGGCGGCAAGCGTTATTCCGCAGAGCAGGGAAACCCGCAATTCCTTCCATATGACCCGAAATATATCCCGAAATCGAATCTCCTGCAGGGCGAGCCCGCGAATGACCGTTACCGAGGACTGGCTTCCGGAGTTGCCGCCCGTGTCCATCAGCATCGGGATGAAGGCGGTCAGCGCGACCTGAGCGGCGAGCGCCGACTCGAAATTCATGATGATGATTCCGGTGAAGGTGGCGGATATCATCAGCAACAGAAGCCACGGGATGCGGTGAACGTAGAGCGAGAGTACCCCGGTCTTTAGATAGGGCTTGTCGGAGGGCGTAATCGCCGCCATCTTCTCGATGTCCTCCGTCGCCTCCTCCTGCAAAACGTCTATCGCGTCGTCGACGGTTACTATGCCGACCAGCCGGCCCTCCCCGTCCACGACCGGAACCGAAAGCAGATCGTATTTTTGCAGGCTCTGCGCAACCGTTTCCTGATCGGTCAGCGTTGAGACGGAGATGACGTTCGTATTCATTATATCGCCCACCCGCTCGTCCTCGTCCGCGAGAATCAGGGCACGGATGGAAATTTGCCCGCAGAGCTTTCTGTCCGGCTCGGTTATATAGCAGGTGTTGATAGTCTCCTTGTCGATTCCGGTTCGGCGGATGCTCTTTATCGCGTCTGCAACCGTAAAATGCGGCCTCAGCTCGACAAACTCCGTCGTCATTATGCTTCCGGCGCTGTCCTCGGGATATTTGAGTATCTCGTTAATCTGCTTTCGCGTCTCAGCGTCCGCCTGCATCAGGATGCGCTTGACGACGTTCGCGGGCATCTCCTCCACGATATCGACCGCATCGTCGATGTACAGCTCGTCGATAACCTCCTTCAGCTCCGAATCCGAAAACCCGGTTATCAGGAGCTGTTGAGCGTCGCTGTCCATCTCGACGAAGGTTTCCGCCGCAAGCTCCTTTGGAAGCAGGCGGAACAGCAGGGGCAGAGCCTCGGCGTTCAGCTCCTCGAACAATACCGCGATGTCGGCGGCATTCATCGTCGTCAGAATGTCGCGCAGTGAAGCATAACGCTTGCTTTCGACAAGCGAGAGAATGGTACTCTCCAGATCATATCTTTTTTCATTCATGGGTGTCACCTCCAAAGAACTCTTGGAGCAGACACATTGTGATACCTATGCTAAAGCTTCCGAGGCGGACGCCCTAACGCATAAAGGAACCGTCAATGTGCCATTACTACTGCCAGCGTCCATTTTTCCTCTCCTTAACATAGTTTTTGCATTTCGCTCTTAAAGTTTACGCCTCATTTTTTTAATTGTCAAGCACGAATTTAAACGCTATAATAGGCTTATGATACCCCTGACAAACGACTGGCTCCCGCTCGCGAGCGCGGAGTCGCAAAAACCCTATTATCTGCGCCTGCGCGAATTCTTGATCGGAGAATACCGGACTTTTTCGATCTATCCGAAGATGCACGATATTTTCAATGCGCTCAAGCTCTGCTCCTTTTCGGAAACCAAGGTGGTTATCCTCGGGCAGGATCCCTATCACGGGGAGGGACAGGCGCACGGGCTGAGCTTTTCGGTCGAGCCGGACGTTCCCCTTCCTCCGTCGTTGAAAAACATCTTCCTCGAACAAAAGAGCGATTTGGGAATAACCCAGCCCGATTGCGGCGATCTCCGCCCGTGGGCGCGGCAGGGGGTGCTGTTGCTGAACGCGGTGCTTACCGTTCGCGCTCACCTTCCCAATTCTCACAAGGGACGCGGCTGGGAGCAGTTTACCGACGCTGTCGTTGCGGCGCTCAACGAAAAGGAGACCCCCGTGGTATTCCTGCTCTGGGGCGCAAACGCAAGAAAGAAGGCGGAGGTGATAACCAATCCCATCCATTATAAGCTCGCCTGCCCGCACCCCTCCCCGCTCTCCGCTTACGGCGGCTTCTTCGGTTGCCGGCATTTCTCGCGCTGTAACGAGCTTCTGATTCGCTCCGGTCAGTCGCCTATTGACTGGCAGCTCTGATAATATATACTTTTAAACGCTGTACAAATCAATTCCGCGCTTTTATAATGGGGTTGAAATACGGGCGGGGAGTTTTAGAAGATGGAACGAGTTAAAAAACCTTTTGTTAAGCGCTGGCTTGAACCCATTGTTTTTTTATGTATTCTGCTTGGAGCGGGAACGGCGCTTGCGATTCCGATGGGGCTTGCCAATATGCTGAACACGCTGATGAACACGGCGTATTCCCTGCTTATCGACACGGCTTTCTATATCCTGGCGATAGCCGTTTTAACCGGCGCGCTGTCCGCGCTTCTCTCCGAATTCGGCGTGGTGGATATGTTTAACCGCCTGCTCTCGCCCCTGATGCGCCCGCTCTACGGCCTGCCCGGCGCGGCGTCCTTGGGCGTAGTCACCACCTTTTTGTCCGACAATCCCGCCATCCTGTCGCTCACCGAGGACAGGGCTTTTCGCGGCTACTTCAAGGACTATCAGCTCGTGGCGCTGACCAACCTCGGCACCTCCTTCGGCATGGGCCTCATCGTTATGAGCTTCATGCTCGGACTGGAAAACGTTGCGGGCGAAAGCCTGCTTGGAGCGGTCATGGTTGGTATCTTGGGCGCGGTACTCGGAAGCATACTCAGCACGCGGCTGATGCTCCTCTTTTCCGGTCGCAGGCTGGGGAAGGAAACGCCTCCCGCGCCGCTGCCGCCGGACTCATCGGGCGCAAACACCGAAAACGGCGAAAAGCCCCGCCTTTCGATGCGCATAATCAACGCAATCCTAAACGGGGGCAAAACGGGCGTTACCCTCGGACTTGAAATAATTCCGGGCGTTTTGATAATCTGCACCCTCGTCCTTATGATGACCAACGGCGCGCCGGAGGGCGGAGTTTATACCGGAGCGGCTAAGGAAGGCGTGGGCTGGTTGCCCTATATAGCCGACAAGCTGGATTTTATGCTAAGGCCGCTGTTCGGACTTCAAAGCGCCCAGGGCATATCCGTGCCCATAACCGCCCTCGGCTCGGCGGGCGCGGCGATGGGGCTTGTTCCTCAGCTCCTGACCGCAAAGACCGCCAATGCGCACGACGTTGCCGTTTTTACCGCGATGTGTATGTGTTGGAGCGGCTATCTCAGCACCCATGTTGCGATGATGCGCAAGCTCGGACACAGCGAACTGACGGGCAAGGCCATACTTTCCCATACCTGCGGCGGACTCTTTGCCGGAATATGCGCCAACTGGCTTTTTGTGCTGTTCTTTTAAAAGCCTTACTAAAAGTTTACGCGAATGAATTAGAAACAGCGGAGGACGGCAAGCGCGAGCGAGTCCTCCTCCCTTTGAAGTCCCTGCTTCAGCTTTAGATCGACCTCAGCGAGCGCGATAACCGCCGCTTTCAGCTTCCCCTCGTCCTGAGTTTTGGCGTTTTGATATGCCATCTTCGCGGCGTAGGGACTGCCGCCCAGCCGCTTTACCGCCTCGGCCTCCGATACTCCCGCCTTTTGAAGCTCCTTGGCATGCAACATGAGCCGGAGCCTTCCCTCCAAAAAATAAGCTATCGACAGCGGCGGCTCGCCCTGGTTGAGCATCCCCTTTAACAATCGAAGTCCCGCCCTCTTATTCCCCGATAGCAGGCGGTTCAGCATCACAAAAACATCGTATTCGGGCGAAGGCGTAACCGCCGCGTTCAGGCTTTGCTCGCTTATGGTATTCCCGCGTCCCACATAGTCCGCCGCCTTCGAGCATTCGTTTCGCAACCGGTAGGCATCGAGCCCAACCATCGTTACGAGCTTATTCGCAACCGGTCTTGGTAACTCCACCCGGCGCAACGCCGCCTCGCGGGTCACCATCGAAACGGCGCGCTCAAAGGTGAGTGCCTCGAAATTCACCACCCTGTTTCGCGCGTCAAGACTGCGGTACAGCTTGGAATTTCTTTTCTCCTCGCCCCGGCGGACAAAGAGCAGTATCACTCCCTCCGCCAGCTCCTCCAGCCTGTCCGCAACCGCGTCCGCAAGCTCCGTCCCCCAGTCCTTCACAATTATCAGCCTCTGCAAATCGAAAAACGGGAGGCGGTCGCAACTTTGCAACAGTTCCGACGGCGCGGGGTTAGTCAAGGTCTCAAGATTGAGATCTCTAACGTCCGGCTCTAAAAGCGCCCTTATCCGCTCCACCGCTTCGCTCTTTGTCAGCTCCTCAGCGCCGTGGAACAGATAGGCGCCAAAGAGCGCGCGTTCTTTTGTAGCCTTGTACAACTCCGATTCATTCATATCCCTATTGTACCCGCAATCGGCTCCGTGCGCAAATCTTTTTTCTTGCTTTTTGGATTTTCCTGTGATATACTCCCAACTTTGACAGTTAGAAAAAGACAAAGCCCCCGAGAACCCAGGAAACACGC
>JAUNBM010000057.1 GCA_030527115.1 Clostridia bacterium | reverse complement strand
TAAAGGATTGTCAAGAGTTTTTTTACAAAATTGCGGCGGCAAACTCATCCGCGTCGAAGCGCTGGAGATCCTCCAGCCCCTCGCCCACTCCCACGAACCGGACGGGGAGCTTTAGCACGTCGTGGAGGTTTACCACCACCCCACCCTTTGCCGTTCCGTCCAGCTTGGTCAGGATAACTCCGGTGAGACTGCACACTTCCATAAACGCCTTTGCCTGCGCAGTAGCATTCTGTCCGGTGGTTGCATCCAAAACGAGCAAAACTTCGCAGGAGGTATTGGGAAGCTCGCGGGCAATGACGCGCCGGATTTTGGAAAGCTCGTTCATTAGGTTGGCCTTGTTATGCAGTCGTCCGGCGGTATCGCAGATCAAAACGTCGCAATTTTTCGCCTTGTAGGACGCAATCGCATCAAAGACAACGGCGGCGGGGTCGGAACCCTCCTGATGCCTGACCATCGGCGTTTGCGCGCGCTTTGCCCATTCGGCAAGCTGTTCTGCGGCGGCGGCACGAAACGTGTCGGCGGCGGCAAGCATGGGCTTTCTGCCATTTTGGGCATACAGATGCGCTATCTTGCCGATGGAAGTGGTTTTGCCAACTCCGTTGACTCCGACTATCAGTATTACGCAGTCGCCTTCATCGGCGGCGAAGGGCGAATCGGAGCGAACCGCATCGGCAATCAATCCGACAAGCGCCTGCTTCGCCTCGTCGCGGGTATCTATCTTGCGTTCCTTGACCGCAAGGCGCAGACCGTCGATCAGCTTGGACGCGGTCGAAACGCCCATATCCGCGAGTATCATCGCCTCCAAAAGCTCCTCGTAGAACTCCTCGTTTATGCGTTCCTTGGAGAACAGGCCGGAAAACAGCCCGTCCCTCGTCTTGCTCAGCCCTTCACGCAAACGGTGAAAAAAGCCGCTCTTCTCCTTCATATCAGGACGCCTCCTCAAATTTTGCGGAAACTATGGTGCTTATCCCCTTCTCCTCCATGGCAACGCCATACAGCGAGTCGCAGACCTCCATGCTTCCTTTTCTATGGGTTATAATGATGAACTGCGTGTCGGCGGCATAGGCTTTTAAATAGTCGGCAAAGCGCCCGACATTGGCTTCATCAAGCGAGGTTTCGATTTCATCCAGCACGCAGAACGCCGGAGCTTTCAGCTTCAACATCGCAAAAAGCAGGGCGATGGCGGTTAAGGCGCGTTCGCCTCCGGAGAGCAGGGAAAGCAACTGCAATTTTTTCCCCGGCGGCTGTGCGATAATATCTATATCGCAGGAGAGCGCGTTCTTTGGATCGGATAGCCGGAGTTCCGCATGACCGCCTCCGAAAAGCTGAGCGAACACCTCTCCGAAATTGCGCTGTACCTTTTGAAATTCCGTGGAGAAAACCTCCTCCATGGATGTAGTCAGTTGATTTATCAAGGTGTGCAGATCCTCTTTCGCCTTTAGCAGATCGGAATACTGCGTATTCAAGGTTTCAAAGCGTTCAGTAACGCTGCGGTAATCCTCTATGGAGGAGATATTTATATCGCCAAGCTCACGGATTTCGGCGCGAAGCTCCGCTATGCGCGCATTGGCTCCGCCGATGGTAAAGTCGCGTTTGAACTTCTGGGCATTATCATAGGTAAGCTCATAGTCCTCCCATATCCTGTCCTGCATCGAGACAAGCTCCATTTCCAGTCTGCTCACCGTCAGCTCGTTCTTGTGCTTCCTTTCGCCCAGCCCGCGATACTCCTCCGACAGCCGGTCGCGCTCCTGCCTGAACCTCGACAGGCTTTCATACATCTCCGTCCGCTTCTTTTCGAGCAGAGTTTGCTCCTCTTTGGCCCGGTTAACCTCGCCCTGCCCGTTGCTGAGCCCGCGCTCCAAGGTCTCCAGCTCCGCGTTCAACTCGGCTTCGCTCCTGTCCGTTGCGGCAAGCTGTTCGTTATAAGCGTTCAAGCTAAAGCGCAACTCTAAATCCTCCTTTTGCAGGCGCTTGCGTTCCGCCTCCCTTGCATCCGCTTCCTTTTCCAATGCCATTTTGGTTACGAGCAGTTCGGTAAGCTCGCCCGAAAGCCTGTCGCGCTCGACGCGCTTTTCCCCGAGCGCGCGCTGAGCCCGAATAACGTCCTCGCGGGACGCGGTGTTTTGTCGGTCGATGTCCGAGCTTATTGTCGCCGACTGAGCCTTTCGAGCTTCCAGCTCCGCGAAATTTTCAATGATATCGGCGCGCTCCTCGTTCAGCCTTTGAAGCTCGGCTTCGGCTTTTTCGGCGTCGCGGAGGATGATATCCCGCTTTTCGGAAGCCACGGCAAGCTCGGTGCTTATCTTGTGAATCTCCGAAGTAAAAGCGTCGAGCTGAACATCCAAAAGCTTGAGCTTTTCCTTCTCGCGTTCGATATCCTGTTGCAGTTCATCGCAAACGCCCATGAGCTTAACGGTCTCTTGGGAAAGCTCCCTGACTTCGCGTTCCCTGCCGAGCAGTCCAAAATGTTTCTTTGCACCCCCGCCGCCCGACATCGTGCCGCCTGTGGAGATGAAATCCCCCTGCAAGGTTGCGATATGGAAGGCGTTTTTCGACTTCTGCTTTAAGCGGATTCCGCTGTCGAGATCCTTTACGATAACGGTTCTGCCGAGGAGGTATTCTAAAACGGACAGCAGGCTCTTATCGGCGGTTACCAGCTCGCTTGCAAGCCCCAAAACCCCCGGTTCCTTCAAAAAAGCGCGCTCGCTCTGCGTAAGCGGCGTTGGGTGAATCAGGGACAGCGGCAAAAAGGTTGCGCGGCCATAGCCTTTGCTCCGAAGATGCTCAATACAGGCCTTTGCATCCTCTGCCGTTTCGGTGACAACATTTTGCAACGAGCCGCCGAGGGTTATATCTATGGCGGTTTCCAATTCCTTCGGGACTGAGATCAGTTCGGCTACTACTCCCCGAACGCTGACCTTGAGCTTAGCGTCGGTTTGGGCGTCACGCATAAGAAATCTCACGCTGTTCTGATAGCCCTCGCGGGACTTTATCATCTCGCGGAGGATTCTAAGTCTTGATTCCAAAGCGCCGAGCTTCTGCTCCTGTTCGCGATGCTCGTTTTGAACGGCAATCAGTTTCTTTTCGGCGTTGGCTCTGTCCTCCCTTGCCCGCCGTTGAGCCTCCTCAGCATCCGTTTTACTCTTTTCCAGGGCGCGCGCCTCGGCCTGTGCCTGCTTCAGCTCCTCGCTAAGCGACTCGAGCTTGCGCTTCGCATCGGTTTCATCGTTGTCAAGCGCCGAAAGCCTCGAATTGAGCGCGTCCTGCATCGCGTCCAACCTCGACAGATCGCTTCGTGCGTCGGAGAGGCGGTTCATCGCCTCCATTATTTCATTTTTTAGCCGCTCGACCGCTTCTTCATCCTCGGCAAGCCCGCGGTCAAAGCTCTCCAATGCGAGGTTCTTCGCGTTTATCTCATCCTCAAGCCGGGCGCGCTTAGCGTCATCGGGATGCTCGCTCGAACATAGGCTCAGCGATTCGTTCAGCAGGCGCAAGCGTTCGCGGCCATGCTCGATCTCCTCGCCTATTCGGGCGCGTTCGCGCTTTAGGTTTTCCCTGCGTTCAAGCAACAGCTTGCAGTCGCCGCTCTTCGCCTCGACAACGGACAAAAGCCCCAGCAGAACGTCCTGTTGCCTGCTCAGCTCAGAATCGAGCTTTTGCGCGGCTTCTTCAAGCGAACGGCTCTCGCCGATAAGCGCCTTGTCGCGCTCGGAGTTCATTATAAGCTCCTCGTCCAACTGCTCTATCGTCTTTTTCAGGCCGCTTAACCGCTCCCTGTGCTTGTCGGTTTGATATAGGTATACGTTGATTTCGAGATCCTTCAGCTCATCGCGGAGCTTCATAAAGACTCGCGCCGTTTCGCTCTGCTCCCTCAGCGGCTCGATTCGCGCTTCAAGCTCATTTAAAATGTCCAGAATGCGCTCCATATTTTTCTCGGTGTGCGCAAGCTTACGCTCCGCCTCCTCCTTGCGAACGCGATAGCGCATTACGCCCGCGGCTTCTTCCAAAGCGGCGCGTCTGTCCTCGGACTTGTTGGACAATATTTCATCGACCTTGCCCTGGCTGATTATTGAATAGCCGTCCTTGCCGATGCCCGTATCGCGAAACAGCTCCAAAATGTCCTTCAGCCTGCAAGTCGTTCCGTTGAGACAATACTCGCTCTCGCCCGAACGGTAGACCCGTCGGGTTACGGAAACTTCGGAATAATCGACCGCGAGCTTATGGTCGGCGTTTTCAAAGGTCAGCGTCACCTCGCAGTAGGATTGCGGACGCTTGGTTTGAGTGCCGTTAAAGATCACGTCCTCCATCCTTGCGCCTCGTAGTGCCTTTGCGCTCTGCTCTCCCAGCACCCATCGAACGGCGTCGGCAATATTGCTCTTGCCGCTCCCGTTTGGGCCTATTACCGCAGTTATACCGTTGGAAAACTGTATTTCGGTTTTTTTCGCGAAGGACTTGAATCCAACTATTTCAAGCTTGCTTAATCGCACAATCGTTCCTATTCAGGGTTATCTTTCTTTAATCTTTTTAGCGCAAGGCGAGCCGCCTCCTGCCCCGCGCTCTGTTTGGAAGTGCCGGCGCCCTCGCCGATTACTTCGCCGTTAAACAATAGTTGCATCAGAAAAACCTTCTTGTGGTCGGGGCCTTCCTCGCCAGCCAGGCGGTATTCAAGCGTGCTTCCCTTATGTCTGCGCTGAACATATTCCTGCAAGGTGGTTTTATAGTCGGTTACATAGAGGCTGACCTCTTTATTCTCGATGCTCTGATGCGTAAAGTTGAGTACAAACCGTTTGGCGGCGTCGAAGCCTCCGTCGAGGAAAATTGCCGCTATTACCGCCTCAAGCGTATCGGAAAGGATGGCGGGCTTGTCCCTGCCGCCGCTCATCTCCTCGCCGTGGCTCATATGGATATGCTCGCCCAACCCCATGCGCCTGGCCGCCCGGTAGAGCGCGGCTTCGCGAACAAGTCCCGCGCGCGAGCGGGTCATCTGGCCTTCGTTCATGTCCGGATAGGTCTTATAGAGATACTCGGAAATCGAAAGCTCCAGCACCGCGTCGCCCAGGAATTCAAGGCGCTCGTTGTCGAGCCCGATGTTCGCCTGGTTTAAAGCGGCGGAAGAATGCGTAAGCGCAAGCTTAAGCAGACCTTTGTTTTTGAACTCGTATTCGATTATTGCTTCGACCTGTCGTACCCGATCATCCATTTTTGCCTCTCATAAAAAAACCCGCACCCTTCGATGCGGGGTCTCGCCAGAAATACTATTTCTTCTCCAGATAGCCGACAATATCCCCCACCGTCTTCACCTGGGGCAGAAGCTCGTCAGGAATTTCAATATCATATTCCTGCTCAAGATCCATGATCAGCTCGACTATATCGAGCGAATCCGCATGAAGATCGTCGATAAGCTTGCTGTCCATGCTTATCTCCGAGGGTTCCAAATCCAACTGCTTCGCGATTATCTCGCAAACTTTATCAAATACCATGATAATTCTCCTTTGTATTACTCTTAGCGATTTCCATCGCAATCAATCTTTACGCCACATTTTATATGACAAAACCGGTTCTGTCAATCCTCTTAAACGCCTAAAAGCCCGTGTAAACGAAAAAGACTTTCAAACGCTGAAAGTCTTAGGTCTACAATGCGGCGGCAATCATGGATTAGTCCTTCTTGTCCTTTTTATCCATGTCGATGACCTGTTCGCCATCATAGTATCCGCACTTTTTGCAAACAGTGTGCGAGGGCTTCAACTCGTGGCACTGCGGGCATTCCGACAGGTTCGGAGCCTCCAGCTTGAAATTGCTTGCCCTGCGAGAATCTCTCCTCGCCTTCGACGTTTTTCTCTTGGGTACTGCCATGATTACACCTCCTTATTTTTAAACTCTAATGAGCAAGCTCATGCTCGCATGAACACCGCTCTCTATTTAGATTGATTCCGCATATTCTGCAAAGTCCGCAACAGTCCTCTTTACATACGCTCGCGATTGGCAACTGTAAAAGCAGATTGTCCATAACCGCACGCGAAATTTCGAGCCTGTCTCCGGCATACTCGTAGGCGTCCTCATCGGAAAACGCCGCGCCCGAACGCACAAAACGCTCCGAAAACTCAAAGCTAACCGGCTCAATAAAGCTCTCGTTGCAACGAGCGCAGATTGAGTTTAGCTCCGCGTCCACTCTGCCAAAAACAGAAAACGCTTTGCCGTCGAAGACGTAGCCGCCCTCCACACGAACGGGCTTTGCAAATTGCAGACTCCGCTTGTCAAATTCAACGTCGGCTACCGTTTCCTCTATCAAAAAAGGAAAGGTTTCGCCCACACGCTTTATTGCTTCCTTGACAAACAGTTCCATAACTTACCTCGAAAATCAACCATCAGCTATTTTATCCATTTGCCCTCATTTTGTCAACACCTTTTATTCGCGATTTTCATACAGGGTCATGTTGCCTGTCGGGGTTACTGTTTCACCTCCTCCGTATGCCGTTCCTGTGCCGTCTGCCGAGGCAATTCATCATACATAGCCTCAAATAAACCGGTCAAGTAATCCTTATTGTCAACATCGTCAACGAGCAACATCTCTTTTGCTCCTTGATACGGCACTTCATACTCAGCATTTTGCATATAAGAAATTGCTGACTTTACTGGTTTCACAAGTAACCTATCATCATATATGCCACCAACAATCTTGCTCTTATAATAGAGAATAAATTCCCCCATCATTGCTCTGTATGATATATCTTCCAACTCGCATAACTGTCCTAAAATGAATTCTAAATAATCTTTACTCGACGCCATAACTTTCTCCACAAATCCCGATTAGTTCGTTTCTTTACTTAAATAGTATAGCACACATTTATGGCCCATTCAACTTAATTGCAAGATCAAATCCGACGCTATCAAAGAGTTCGGTTAAGGTACGGTAATTGAAGATTCTTCGCGGGAGATTGTTGATCCAATCTTCTTCGTCCTGTCTTTCTCCCGTTTTGTTTTCCTTTTCACCCTCATCGGCAGGTCTATGTTCCTTGTCCCTAACAAGCATTGGTCGATATAGTTATAAAGGGTCTTTGTACAAACCACCTCCTTGAAGATGTTTTCGATTCGCGCCCACGCGCGGAGGGCGACCTTGATGGTTTTCGGAGAGTTCGACACCGGGTCGATATTTCAATCCGCGCCCCCGCGCGGGGGGCGACCAGATACACGGCCGCGCATTGCGATCCGTGCAGCAATTTCAATCCGCGCCCCCGCGCGGGGGGCGACTTGGTGATCGGATTATTGACCATCCTTCTCAACATTTCAATCCGCGCCCCCGCGCGGGGGGCGACGCTTGACGGCTCGCATCCCCTGTACGCCGAGATCATTTCAATCCGCGCCCCCGCGCGGGGGGCGACCGCGGCGTATGCAGAGCGGGGCGGGGCTCGGCGAATTTCAATCCGCGCCCCCGCGCGGGGGGCGACAACGTCCGGCGGCAAAGCCGTCTCTTTGAACCTATTTCAATCCGCGCCCCCGCGCGGGGGGCGACAGCTCATGTTTGCTCCGAGCGCCCGCCCGCCGATATTTCAATCCGCGCCCCCGCGCGGGGGGCGACATTTAGCAAGATATTTCTATAAGAGCGATTTGCATTTCAATCCGCGCCCCCGCGCGGGGGGCGACCTTGATAGCCGCCGAAATTTCTGCCTGACTCCAATCATTTCAATCCGCGCCCCCGCGCGGGGGGCGACGCTCCGGTGCGGGTGCGGGGTCAGGGACTTCCATATTTCAATCCGCGCCCCCGCGCGGGGGGCGACATCGAGGCGGACATGATCGTGAGGCTGAGAAAGCTA
>JAUNBM010000056.1 GCA_030527115.1 Clostridia bacterium | reverse complement strand
CACCGTCTACATTTTCTCGCTTTTGCTCCCGCTATCAACTGTAAAACTTCCGATTCATATCCCTATTGTACCCGCAATCGGCTCCGTGCGCAAATCTTTTTTCTTGCTTTTTGGATTTTCCTGTGATATACTCATCCGGCTAAGGGAAACCTTGGCGCCTGCTTGCGTTCTTGGAAGGAACGCCATCAGACCATAAGGAGGTGAAAAGAATGAACGCATATGAAGTATTGTATGTCATCACGCCTGAGCTGGACGAGGAGAATAACCAAGCGGTTATCGACAAGTTCGCGGGAATCATTGCCGAAAACGGCGGTGAAATCGTGAAGACCGATCTGTGGGGCAAGCGCAGGCTTGCATACCCGATCGACTACAAGACCGAGGGTTTCTACACGCTGGTTACATTTAACGCCGCGCCCGAATTCCCCCGCGAATTGGAACGTAACTTCAAAAATGACGAGCGCATCCTGCGCTACATGGTTACTCGCAAGGAAGCGTAGATCAAAACAGCACGAGAGATAGGAGAAGCACGATGAACAAGATTATTTTGACCGGCAACCTGACCCACGATCCCGAAAGCAGAAGCACGCCCAACGGCGTGACCGTCTGCACCTTCACCATTGCCGTAAACCGCAGATTCGTTCAACAGGGCGGCGAACGGCAGACCGATTTCTTCCGCATTAACGCCTGGCGTCAGCTCGGCGAAACCTGCGCCCGCTATCTTGCCAAGGGCCGCAAGGTTGCGGTTATCGGAGAACTGCAGGCAAGGCAGTATGAGGCGAAGGATGGGACTACCCGTATGTCTTTGGATGTATCGGCCGACGAGGTTGAATTCTTGAGCCCCAGACAGCAGGACGACGGCATGGGCTATACCAGCTCGCCGCGCTCTCAGATCAGTTCACAGGATCTGGCGGGCTTTACCGATACCAACCCGGACGATATTCCCTTTTAATTTTTAAGTAAGGAGGCTTGCACCATGGAAGATCGCAAAATGCGTCCGCGTCAGAAAAGATCGCGCCGCAAGGTATGCAAGTTCTGCGTTGATAAAGCAACGAGCATCGACTATAAGGATGTGAGGAAGCTTCAGGGCTTCATCGCTGAAAGCGGCAAAATCATGCCGCGCCGTATGTCGGGCGTTTGCGCAAAGCATCAGCGCGAGCTGGCAGTCGCAATCAAGCGCGCCAGGGTAATGGCATTATTGCCCTTCGCCGCAGAGAGATAAAACTACTCACAGATTAAAAAAACGCCTCCGGCATTTTGGGGGCGTTTGTTTATTTTCCTATACGTTGAAGCGAAACAGCGTAACGTCGCCGTCCTGCATTACATAGTCCTTGCCCTCGGAGCGCACCAGTCCCCTCTCCTTGCACGCCTGCATGGAACCATGCTCCATCAGGGTATCAAAGGGGACTATCTCGGCGCGGATAAAGCCTTTCTCAAAGTCGGTATGTATGCGGCCCGCGGCCTGCGGCGCCCGCCATCCCCGCTTTATTGTCCAGGCGCGCACCTCCTTCGGCCCCGCCGTTAAAAAGCTGATGAGGCCCAAAAGCCGGTAGCAGACCTGCACCAAAAGATCCAAACCGCTCGTTTCTATTCCCATCTCCTTTAAAAACGCCTGCTTCTCTCCGGGCGCAAGCTCGGAAATCTCCTCCTCCAGCTTCGCGCATACGGTCATAGCCTCCGCTCCCTCGTTTTGCGCCGTTTTTAGGAGCTGTTTTACATATTCGTTGCCGTCGTTTCCAATATCGTCCTCCGAAATGTTCGCAACATAGATGACCGGCTTGTTCGTCAGCAAAAACAGCGGGGATATCGCCGCCCGCTCGTCCTCGTCGCATTCGAGCGTTCGCGCCGGCCTGCCGCTCTCAAGATGGGCGTAAACCCGCTTTAAAAGCTCCGCCTCCAAAGCCAGCTTCCTGTCGCCGCTCTTTTGAAGCTTGCCCACGCGCTCCAGCCGCTTTTCCACGGTTTCCATATCGGCAAAGATAAGCTCCAGCCCTATCGTTTCCACGTCCCGAACGGGGTTTACGCTCCCGTCCACATGAACCACATTTCCATCGTCGAAACAGCGCACCACATGGACTATCGCATCGACCTCGCGAATGTGCGAAAGGAACTTGTTGCCCAGCCCCTCGCCCCGGCTCGCGCCGCGAACCAGCCCGGCTATATCCACGAACTCTATCGTGGTCGGCGTGTACTTCTCGGGATGATACATCTCATACAGCGCATCCAGCCGCTTATCCGGAACGGCGACTATGCCGACGTTCGGCTCAATCGTGCAAAACGGATAGTTTGCCGCCTGCGCTCCCGCCTGCGTTATGGCGTTGAACAGGGTGCTCTTTCCAACGTTCGGCAACCCGATTACTCCCAGCTTCATAATTCCTCCAGCTTCCTCTCGCCAAGCTCAAGCCGCCTCAGCGTCTCGTCCCTGCCGAGAAGCAGGGCAATTTCGATAGCTCCGCCCGGCGTGACGGTCTTGCCCGCCATAGCGATGCGCACCGGCCAGAGCAGGGTTCCGTTCTTCATGCCCCTTTCCGCGGCAAGGTTTATCAGCGCGTCGTGAATCGCCGTCTCCTCCCATGCGGGAAGCCCTTTCAACATCGGAATCACCAGCTTTAAAACCTCGCGGGCGATTTCCGGATTGGTCTTGGACTTCTTGTTGGTGAACAGCTCGATGTCATATTCGGGCAACTCCGACAAGAAATCGACTATGGCGGGAATCTGCGCGAAGGTCTCCACCCTCGGTTGCAAAATCTTTGCCAGCACCGCCTTGTCCATGCGCTCCACGCCCGCCTCTCGGTAGTAGGGCAGGGCGTGCGCGGTGAACTCCTCCTCCGACAGGCCGCGAATGTACTCGGCATTCATCCAGGTGAGCTTATTGATATCAAAGATGGCGGGCGACTTGGACAAGCCCTCCAACGAGAACGCCGCAACCATCTCGTCCAGCGTGAAGAACTCGCGCTCATCCTTTGGGTTCCAGCCCAGCAACGCAACATAGTTGACTATGGCTTCCTTCAAAAAGCCCTTTCCGATATAGTCCTCGTAATAGGCGTCCCCGTCGCGCTTGGAGAGCTTGTGATGCGCGTCGCGCATGATATTCGTCAGATGAATATAGACGGGCTTTTCCCAGCCGAAGGCGTCGTATATCAGATTATACTTCGGCGTGGACGCCAAAAACTCGCTTCCGCGCAAAATATGGGTTATGCCCATGGTATGATCGTCGATGACGTTTGCAAAGTTATAGGTAGGCATCCCGTCCGCCTTAATCAGGATCATATCGTCCAAATCGGCGCAGTCCACGGTTATACACCCGTAAATTATATCGGTAAAGGAGGCTTCGCCCTTCTCCGGCACATTGAAGCGGATTACATAAGGCTCGCCGGCGCTCCTCCGGCGCTCGACTTCCTCCACAGAAAGGCTCAGACAATGCTTGTCATACTTGAAAGTTTCGCCGCGCGCCTCGCATTCGGCTCTGCGCGCATCCAGCTCCTCCCTCGTGCAGAAGCAATAATAAGCCGCGCCCTTTTCAACCAGCTCCTCCGCGTAGGGAAGATACAGGCCCTTGCGCTCGCTCTGGATATAGGGGCCGAAATCGCCGCCCTTGTCCGGGCCTTCGTCCCAATCCAGCCCAACGTCGCACAGCGTGCGATAGATGGCGTCGACCGCGCCCTCCACATAGCGGCTTTGATCGGTATCCTCTATACGAAGGATGAACTTTCCCCCGTTCTTTCTGGCAAAAAGGTAAGCGTAAAGGGCGGTGCGAAGTCCACCCAGATGCATATAGCCCGTTGGGCTCGGCGCAAATCTTGTTCTTACTTCCATCTTACTCTCCTAAGAAATTTTAAACGAATCCTTCAGTCCCACGACCCGGTTGAATACAGGAACTCCCTTGTCGCTGTCTTTGTCCTTGCAGTAATAGCCCATGCGGATGAACTGGAAGGAATCGCCGGTATCCGCCTCCTGCAAAGATGGCTCGATGAAGCCGCGAAGCGCCTTGAACGAAGCGGGGTTGATAAGCTCGATAAAGTCCTTCCCCTCCGTCTCCTCGTCTCCATCCGAAAGCAAGGGCTCGTAATGCCTGAACTCCGCCTCCTCAGCGTCCTCCTTCGACAGCCAATGCAGAGTGCCCTTAACCTTCCTCTCGCATTGTCCGCTCCGGGTGTCGGGATCATAGCTGCAATAAACGCAACTCACCTCGCCGTTATCATCGACGTCAAAGCGGGTGCATTTTACTATATAAGCTCCCTTGAGGCGCACCTCGCCGTCGGGTTTGAGCCTGAAATACTTTTTCACCGGCTCCGCCATAAAGTCGCTCCGTTCGATGTACAGCTCCCTCGTGAAGCGGAGGCGGCGGGTTCCGGCTTCGGGCTTGGCAGGGTGATTCTCAATCTCTATCCATTCCGACTCGCCCTCGGGCCAATTCTCTATGACGAGCTTTAGCGGCTCTATTATAGCCATCCGCCTCGGCGCGCTCTCGTTGAGCTGTTCGCGAACGCAATGCTCCAGCATGGCGGGATCGACGACGGAGTCCGCCTTCGCCACCCCGATGCGGTTCAAAAAGTCCAATATCGCGGCGGCAGGGTAGCCCCTCCTTCGCATCGCGCACAGGGTCGGCATCCTCGGATCGTCCCAGCCCGAAACATAGCCCTCCTCGACGAGACGGCGGAGATAGCGCTTCGACATTATCGTATTGCTCAAATTCAGCCGCGCAAACTCTATCTGACGGGGCCTTTTTTCAAATTCGCATTGCTCCACCACCCAGTCGTACAGCGGCCGGTGCGCCTCATATTCGAGACTGCAAAGCGAGTGAGTAACCCCCTCGATGGCGTCCTGAATCGGATGGGCAAAGTCGTACATCGGATAGATGCACCACCTGTCGCCGGTTTGATGGTGCGGTATGTGCAAAATACGGTACATTGCGGGGTCGCGCATATTGATGTTTGGGGACGCCATGTCTATCTTGGCGCGAAGCGTTTTTGCCCCGTCGGGAAACTCCCCGTCCTTCATGCGGTAGAAAAGCTCAAGATTCTCCTCGACGCTGCGGTTGCGGTACGGGCTGTTTTTGCCCGGCTCGGTCAGCGTTCCGCGATAGAGGCGCATCTCCTCCTTGCTGAGATCGTCCACATAGGCGGCTCCTTTTTTTATAAGCTTTACGGCAAGTTCAAAACATTGATCGAAGTAGGACGAGCCAAACAACAGCTTGTCCCATTCAAAGCCGAGCCAGCGGATATCCTCCAAAATGGCTTCGACGTACTCGGTGTCCTCCTTGGTGGGATTGGTATCATCGAAGCGCAGATTACAGCTCCCGCCGTACTGACGCGCCATGCCAAAGTCGATTGCGAGCGCCTTGGCATGCCCGATATGCAGATAGCCGTTGGGCTCGGGCGGAAAGCGCGTTTTAATCGTCGGATTCTTTTTCAAATCCTCCTCGATAAATTCTTCGATAAAGTTTTTGGCTCTTTCTTCCATAATTGCTGATCCTTCCCTGTTTTTCAATCTCCGCGTTCACTCGTTTGCAGGCAGATATGAATGTATCAGCGCCTGCGTTCCATTCTCGCCCTCGCCGTTTGTTAGAAGCTGTTCATAGCGGCTCGCCGCCTCGTTCAAAACGGGCAGGGTTATCCCGCGCTTTTGGGCTTCTTCAATGGCTATGCGGAGATCCTTCACCTGATGCTTGACAAAAAATCCCGGCGCGAAATCGCCCTTGAGCATCCTCGGCGCCATGTTTTTTAACTGCCATGAGCCCGCCGCGCCGCCGCCGATGCATTCGAGCATATTGGCCGTGTCCAGCCCGGCGGCTTCGGCATATGCCATAGCCTCGCAAACCCCCGATATCGCCCCGCAAATGGCTATCTGATTCGCCATCTTCGTATGCTGTCCGCTTCCCGCCGCCCCGGTGTAATGCGGGGTTCCCAGCAGTTCAAAAAGCGGCAGAGCGCGATAATACGCCTCCTCGTCCCCGCCCGCCATGATGGACAGAGCGGCGTTTTTTGCGCCAACGTCCCCGCCCGAAACCGGAGCGTCCAAAGCCGCCAGCCCCCGCGCCTTCGCCGCCGCATATATCCGCTTCGACAGCGTGGGCGAAGTGGTTGTAAAGTCGATCAAAAGAGCGCCCCTTTTCGCGGAGTCGAGGATTCCCTGCGGTTGGAAATAGACTTCTTCGACGTCGTTCACAAAGCCGACCATGGTGCAGACAGCGTCCGCATTTTTGACGCAGGAGGCTATATCGTCGTGCCAGCCCGCGCCGTGGGCGATAAGCTCCCCGGCCTTGGACTTAGTTCTTGTGTAAACCTGCAGGTCGTAGCCTGCCCTTTGAATATGACCCGCCATGGATTTGCCCATGACTCCGATTCCAATAAACGCAACACTTTTCATAATAACATTATATCACGCCTGCCGAACCTCGTCCAGCGTTTGAATGCTCCTTCGGTAAGTTTTTATATACATCACGGACGCGGTGATAAGGCTCGCCACCTCCGCAATCGGAAACGCCCACCAGACCGCCGTTACCTCGCCCGTGAGCCGGGCAAGGATGAAAGCCGCCGGCAAAAGAACCACGAGCTGTCGTATCAGCGAAATCCACATACTGCGGATTCCCTGCCCGATCGCGCCGAAGAAGGTGGACAGCGAGATGCACACCGCCGCAACGAGAAAGCAGAGCGATATGATTCTCAGCGCCGGCACGCCAACCTCGACCTCGGCGGCGGTCGCGTTGAATATCCCAAGCAACTTGTCGGGAATGAGCTGAAACATCAGCATCCCGACGCTCATGAAGCAGACCGTGCAGATTATAGTTAATTTCAGCACCTTCAAGAGCCGCTTTTTGTTCCTCGCTCCGAAATTGTACCCCTCGATGCTCATCGAAGCGTTCGTCAGCCCGAATACCGGCATGAACACGACCGATTGGAGCTTATAATATACCCCGAAAACCGCCACGCCCACGGTGGGCAACAGGCTTTCTAAGATCAGATCCATGCCGAACAGCATGACCACGCCTATCGCCTGCATGACTATCGAGGGCGCGCCGACCGAATAAATCTGCCTGACCGCCTCCCTTTGCAGTTTCATATCCCGAAGCCGCACAACCACCTCATGCCTGCCGAACGCCATTATTGCTATCGAGAGGAGCATTCCTATCCCCTGCCCGACCACCGTGGCTATCGCCGCGCCCGTCACGCCCCAGAGCGGAACCCAGAGGGCGTCGAGTATGATGTTGGACACCGCTCCGGTGAGCTGCATCGTCATCGTCAACAGCGTCTTGCCCTGCGCCGTCATTATGCGCTCAATGCCCACCGCGACAAAGGTTCCCATCGAAAAGGTACAGCAGATGAACAGATAGCTCGTCCCAAGTTCAATCACCCTCTCGTCGCCGCTGAGCAGGCTCATAATCGGGCGCGACAGAAAGATTCCGACCAGCGCAAAGCAGAGCGAGGAGAGTATCAGCAAGGTCATGCCGTTCGCCGCCGCCCTGTTCGCCTCCTCATAGCGCCTGGCGCCGAGCCGGCGCGAAATCAGCGAGTTCATGCCAACCGCGGTGCCTATTGAAAACGCCAGCATCAGCATCTGAACCGGAAAGGCGAGCGACAGCGCCGAGCGGGCGTAAAGCGCGTCAGCCGTCTGCGATACGAAATAGGTGTCCACAACATTGTAAAACGCCTGCATCAGCATCGAGAGGATCATGGGCCACGCCATCTTCAAAAGCAGTTTGCCCTCCGGCTCGAAGCCCATCCTGTTCAGTTCAATTTTTTCGGTCTTTTCCATAGTTGGGAAGTATATCACATAATGGGGCTGATTGGAAGAAAAACCTTGTATTTGAGGGTTTTGCCCTTACTTGACAGTAAAGGATATTTCTTTGAA
>JAUNBM010000055.1 GCA_030527115.1 Clostridia bacterium | reverse complement strand
ATTTCACTTGCCCAAAGGGCAAATTTCATTGAAAAATGCAAGCCTTCCGACTTGCATTTTTCTGGCGCGCCCAGCAGGATTTGAACCTGCGACCTACCGGTTCGTAGCCGGGCACTCTATCCGCTGAGCTATGGGCGCTTACTTTCGTACTCGTCTATTTTAGCGAGCGTTTTTAGCTTTGTCAAGTATTATTTATTGCAATTTAGGGATTCTACTTTTATGGGATTATGTGGATTGACAATCGGATTTCCATATAATACAATCAAGTCAGCGATTAAAAAAGGAGCAGTCTTTTATGTATCGAATCATTAGGAAACAGGAACTGAACCCCACGGTTACCCTCATGGAGATCGAGGCGCCGCTCATTGCCAAGAAGGCGGAACCCGGCCAATTCATCATCCTGAGAGTGGATGAAAACGGCGAACGAATCCCCCTGACGATAGCGGATTTTGACCGCGACAAGGGCACGATAACGATTATATTCCAGATTGTCGGAGCGACCACCGAGCTTTTGAACCACAAGAAGGCGGGGGAGTGCATCGCTGACTTTGTCGGGCCTTTGGGGCTTGCCACCGAAACGGAAGGGTATAGGAAGGTGGCGGTTATCGGAGGCGGCGTGGGTTGCGCCATCGCCTATCCCGTTGCAAAGAAGTTTCATGAGCAGGGCAGCGTCGTACACAGCGTCGTAGGATTTCGGACTTCGGATTTAATCATACTGCACGAGGAGTTCAAGGGCATATCCGATGAGCTTGTCCTGATGACCGACGACGGAAGCGCGGGAACGAAGGGGCTTGTGACCGACGCTTTGAAAAAGCTGATCGACGAGGGCAACGAGTATGATTTAGTCATAGCGATCGGCCCCCTTGTGATGATGAAGTTCGTTTGCCGCTTGACGAAGCAGTACGGTATAAAAACGACTGTCAGCATGAATTCGATTATGATAGACGGCACAGGTATGTGCGGCTGTTGCCGCCTGACCGTCGGCGGCAAGACCAAATTCGCCTGCGTGGACGGCCCGGATTTCGACGGGCATCTGGTGGATTTCGACGAGGCTATCGCGAGGTCGTCCGGATACAGGGAGTTTGAGCTTAAAGCCCACGAACACGTGTGCAATCTTTTGAAAGCGGAGGTAAAATAAGATGCCGAACATGAGAATGACAAAGAATGAGATGCCCTCTCAAGACCCGGATATCCGAAACAAAAACTTTTCCGAGGTTGCACTCGGCTATACCGAGGAGCAGGCGGTGGACGAGGCGAAGCGGTGCTTAAACTGCAAGAACAAGCCCTGCGTCAGCGGCTGTCCCGTTATGATTGACATTCCCGCCTTCATTAAAAAGGCCGCTGAGGGCGACTTTGAGGGCGCATATCAGGTTATCCATCAATCCAGCTCCCTGCCGGCGGTATGCGGCCGCGTTTGCCCGCAGGAGGTTCAGTGCGAAAAGGTTTGCGTTCGCGGGATCAAGGGAGAACCCGTAGGCATTGGACGGCTGGAGCGTTTCGTTGCCGATTATCACAACAAAAACGTCTCGGAAGCGCCCAAGATGCCCGAAGCTAACGGGCACAGGGTAGCCGTAATCGGTTCAGGGCCCGCCGGCTTGACTTGCGCAGGCGATTTGGCGAAGAAGGGCTATAAGGTTACCATCTTTGAAGCCCTGCATATGGCGGGCGGCGTGCTCGTATACGGCATACCCGAATTCAGGCTCCCAAAAGCCATAGTGCGGGAGGAGATTGAAATATTAAAGCAACTCGGAGTCGAGGTCAAGACCGATATGGTCATAGGCAAGATTCTGTCGATAGACGAGCTGATGAACGAGCAGGGCTATGAAGCCGTGTTCATCGGTTCGGGCGCGGGACTTCCTAAGTTCATGCGGATTCCGGGCGAGAATCTCAAGGGCGTCTTTTCCGCCAACGAGTTTTTAACCCGTATAAATCTGATGAAAGCCTATAAGGACGACAGCGCGACCCCCGTATATAAAGGAAAGCGGGTGGCGGTAGTCGGAGGCGGAAATGTTGCGATGGATGCGGCAAGATGCGCGAAGCGGCTCGGGGCCGAGGAGGTGTATATCGTGTACCGTCGCTCGTTGAACGAGCTTCCCGCACGAAAGGAGGAGGTCGAACACGCGATGGAGGAGGGCGTCATATTCAAGCTTTTGAATAACCCCGTTGAGATATTGGGCGACGACAAGTTCAATGTGGTCGGAATGAAGTGCATAGAAATGGAGCTGGGCGAACCGGATGCATCCGGCCGCCGCCGTCCGGTGGAGAAGAAGGGTTCGGAGTTCATTTTGGACGTGGACTGCGTGATTATGTCGATAGGAACCTCCCCAAATCCGCTTATCAAAGCCACGACTTCGGGGCTGGATACCCAAAGCTGGGGCGGAATAATTGCCGACGAAGCGACCGGTCAGACCTCAAGAGAGGGCGTTTTTGCCGGCGGAGATGCGGTAACCGGAGCCGCAACGGTAATTTTAGCGATGGGCGCGGGCAAGAACGCCGCCGCCGCAATCGACAAGTATATTCGGGAAAAGTAAAAAACACGCTAAAACTGCCGCAGATCTTGAATGGTTTGCGGCAGTTTTCATTTTCCGATACAAATTTACAAAAAAGGGATCAGGCGACTTCCTCACCGCCGGGAGTTTCCATATGCTTTGCGAGCTTCTCCTTTAAGATCTTGCGTTCGCCGCTCGCGATGTCATAGACCCTGCGCTTCTCATTTTTGATCTCCCATTGGATGAGCAGGGTAATCAGCCCGCGCAGGACAACGATAGCGCCGAGAATCAAAAGCTCGCTCCAGTCGCGGACGATGACGGTGCGCAAAAGCTCGCCGCCAATTTTAAAGGTAAGAGCAACCGCTATTCCCTCTGCGAGCTGAAGCCTTGCAAGAGGCCTTTTTCTCACCCACGCGATGAAGCTCCTTATGCCCGAATAGATGATAACGACCACGCCGGCTATCTCCATTAAAATCACGGCGCACCTGATTATATACTCAAATACCGTTTCGACGTTGTGTAGAATTGCGTCCATGCCGACCCCCAAAAAACCTGTTATGAGCCATTATAGCATAGCGTTTCGGCGGCTGGCAAGGAAAAATGCGCGAGGTATGGATAAAGACCAAAATAATCTTAAAAAGCCCTTGACGGGAGAGAAAATTAGGTTTACAATAAAATTAAATTAGGATAACCTAAAATTGGAGGTAATTATGACGCCTAACAAGGAAGACTATCTCAAAACGATATACGAGGACGGAGGGAGCGACAGCTTTGTTTCCAACAAGCGCCTGTGTGAAAAGCTCGGACTTTCGGGCGCGTCGGTCTCGCAGATGCTCGGCAAGCTTGAAAAGCAAGGGCTTATCGAGTATCGCGCCTACCACGGGGCGCGACTGACCCAGGAGGGGCTTTCGGCTTGCGTTGAGCTTGTCCGCAGTCACGAGCTTTGGGAGGTTTTTTTGATGCGGCATCTCGGCTATAGCTGGCGCGAAGCGCATGAGGACGCTCACCTTTTGGAGCATTCCGCATCGGAGCGGCTCCTGCGGCGGCTGGACGCCTTTTTAGGCTTTCCCGCGACCTGCCCGCACGGCTCGGTTATACCGCGCAACGATGATGCTTTGCGAGGCGGTGAAGGGCTCAAGCGGTTGAGCGAGCTTGCGCGGGGAGAAAGCGCGCTCGTCAGGCGGGTGGAGGAGGACGGCAAGCTGTTGGACTATTTGGAAAACTGCGGCTTGCAAATAGGCGAAAAGCTTACCGTTACCTTCGTTGAGGACTTTGAGGGCGCGGTTTGTTGCCGGCAGGAGAACGGGGAGCTTCGGATAAGCCGCAAGGCGGCGGAGCAGGTTTATGTGGAGATAATTGGGGAGGCTGGCGGGAATGAATAGACGTATGACCGGAATTTTAAAACGAAGGCTGATTACCCTGCTCTTTACGGCGGCGATGCTGGCGGCGGCGCGGCTGTTGTCGCTGTGGGTATGAGCCTGAATCGCTGAAAACTTGAAAAAAGGGAGGATTTAATTGTGAACGATGTGGCGATAGCCTTTTTAATGACGTTGATTGCGGGTCTCAGCACGGGAATCGGTAGCTGTATCGCTTTCTTTGCTAAGCGGACGAACCGCAAGTTTTTGTCGATAAGCTTAGGCTTTTCGGCGGGCGTAATGATATATGTCTCCATGATAGAGATCTTCGTTGAGGCGCGGGAGTCGCTGACGGCGGAGCTGGGTACGGTTGCGGGGAGCTGGATTACCGTCGCCTCCTTTTTTGGAGGGATGCTTTTGATAGCCCTGATAGACAAGCTCATACCCTCCGAAAAGAACCCGCATGAGGTAAAGTCGGTCGAAGCGGAAAACGAAGCTATGGTTAAATCGTCCAAGCTGATGCGGATGGGGCTGTTTACCGCTCTGGCGATTGCCCTGCACAACTTTCCGGAGGGGCTGGCTACCTTCGTTTCCGCCATGCAGGAGCCGAGCGTGGCAATTCCCATCGTGGTTGCAATCGCGATTCACAACATACCGGAGGGGATAGCGGTGTCGGTGCCCATCTATCAGGCGACCGGCTCCAAGCTGAAAGCGTTTCGATATTCCTTCCTGTCGGGGCTTGCGGAGCCGGTGGGCGCGCTCGTCGGCTGGCTGATCCTCATGCCGATTATGAACGAGGTGGTCTTTGGAATAATATTTGCGGCAGTCTCGGGAATAATGGTATTCATCTCCTTCGATGAGCTGTTGCCTGCGGCGAGGGAATACGGCGAACACCACCTGTCCCTGTACGGACTTATCTCGGGAATGGTCGTAATGTCGGCAAGCCTCCTGCTTTTTCTCTAAAAAAATTGAAAAAAAGTTAAATAATAATGAGAATTACTATTGACAAGCGAATAAAGATGGTGTAAAATGGAAACACAAAGAGAGAGCGGAGAGCTTTTTCAAAGAAAAAATAATTTAGGAGGCAAGAAAATGAAAAAAGAACTTACGAACAAGATCAACGGGTATCTCGCCAATGTGGCGGTTTCTTACGTAAAATTGCACAACCTGCATTGGAATGTCACGGGTTGCCAGTTCAAGGCGGTACACGAGTATCTCGAGAGCCTTTACGATTCCTTTGCGGAGGTGCTGGACGCAGTAGCGGAGATTTTGAAGATGAACGGCGAGACGCCGCTCGCGAGCATGAAGGACTATCTGGCGGTTGCCACCATCGAGGAACTGGAGAGCAAGGATTTCGATATCAAGGGCACGCTCGGTATCGTTTTGAAGGACGTGGAGACGCTCAAGGCGCAGGCCGAGGATATCCGTGCCGAAGCGGGCGAGGCGGATCAGTACGACGTCGCCAATATGATGGAGGACGATCTGGCTAATTACAGCAAGACCATTTGGTTCCTTCGCTCAATGATGAAATAAGGCGGCGCAAACAGCGTCGCGGATGGGAGATGGATGGATATGGAACGAAAAATTCGCTATTCCCGCCAAAGGGAGCGGATCTACGAATACCTTTGTTCCACGAAGGAACACCCCTCGGCGGATATGATTTACGAGGATTTGAGAGGCGAGATAAAGAATCTCAGTCTCGGAACCGTATATCGAAATCTTAGGCTGCTTGAGGATATGGGCAAGGTTCAGCGCGTCACGACGTTGCAGAATGTGGAGCGTTACGACGCAAAATGCGAGGATCACGCCCACTTCGCCTGCCAGGTATGCGGCAGGGTGACGGACTTGTCCTCCGTAAACAGGGCGGCGGCTCAAAAGGCTTGCGGAGTCGACGAGGGAGTACGGGTATACAGCGTCAATCTCACGTTTAAAGGGGTATGCGAGGACTGCCTTAGCGCGGGAAAAACCGCACAAAACAATATAATTCAGTAAAGGAGAAAAACTATGTCGCTTATCAATAAGGAAATTTCCGATTTCAAGGTACAGGCCTTCCAGCAGGGCGAATTCAAAACCGTATCCAAGCAGGACGTGCTGGGCAAGTGGAGCGTATTCTTCTTCTATCCGGCGGACTTCACCTTCGTTTGTCCGACCGAGCTGGAGGATCTTCAGAACAAATACGCCGAGTTTAAAAAGACCGGGTGCGAGATCTATTCGGTTTCCACCGACAGCCACTTCGTCCATAAGGCGTGGCACGACGCTTCGGAGCGCATCAAGAAGCTTGAGTATGTGATGCTTGCCGACCCGACCCATGTAATATCCAAGGACTTTGAGGTGTATATCGAGGCCGACGGAATGGCGGAGCGCGGAAGCTTCATCGTCAACCCTGAGGGGAAGATAGTGTCCTATGAGGTCAGCTCCGGCAACGTCGGACGCAATGCCGACGAGCTGTTCCGCAAGTTGCAGGCCTGCCAGTTCGTAGCGGAACATGGCGACGAGGTTTGCCCCGCAAAGTGGCAGCCCGGCGCGCAGACCTTGAAGCCCAGTTTGGATCTTGTGGGGCAGCTGTAAGATGATGGCTGACTTAAACAGGTTTTATGATGTTATAGTGGTAGGCGGCGGCCCTGCGGGGCTGACCGCCGCCATCTATCTGGCGAGGGCGCGGTATCGCGTGCTGGTTGTGGAGAAGGATCACTTTGGCGGGCAGATAACGATCACCGCCGAGGTCGTCAACTATCCGGGCGTGCCGAAGTGCAGCGGGGTCGAGCTTACGACGAGTATGCGCAATCAGGCGGAGAGCTTCGGGGCAGAATTCTTGCTTGCCGAAGTTGAGAGCCTTGCGCTCGACGGCGATATCAAACGGGTAAAGACGTCGCGGGGCGAGCTGAGCTGTTTCGGAGTTTTAATAGCAACCGGAGCGCAACCGCGCATGGTGGGCTTTACCGGCGAGCAGGAGCATAAGGGGCGCGGAGTGGCTTACTGCGCGACCTGCGACGGCGAATTTTTCACCGGAAAGGATATCTTCGTGGTCGGCGGCGGTTTTGCGGCGGCGGAGGAGAGCGTTTTTCTAACGAAGTTTGCCCGCCACGTCACCATACTGGTGCGCGGGGAAGATTTTACCTGCGCGGAGGCTACTGCGGAGCATGCGAAGAATCACGATAAGATCAGCGTCCTCTATAACACCTCGGTGGAGGAGGTTTCGGGCGACGACGGCTTGAGCTATATCAGATACAGGAACGCCAAAAGCGGGGAGATTACCGAGTTTACCGCCAAGGACGGCGAAACCTTCGGCGTGTTCGTCTTTGCGGGCTATGAACCCGCAACCTCGCTGATACAGGGGATTGCGGAGCTGAATGAACAGGGCTACGTTATAACCGACCGCTCGCAAAAAACCAGCGTCGACGGGCTGTATGCGGCGGGCGACGTTTGCGTCAAGCCGTTGCGCCAGGTGGTGACGGCGGTTGGCGAGGGCGCGCTTGCGGCTACGGAGCTTGAACGGTATGCGGCCGCTATGCAAACCAAGACGGGACGGATTCCCAAGCGCCCGCAAACGGAGAAGCAGGCGGCGGCAACGGTTGCGCCGGCAAGCGCAGGCGGCCTGTTTGACGAGGCGATGCTGTCTCAGCTTAACGCCGTATTTTCAAGAATGGAGTCGCCGCTGACGCTAAAACTCTATCTCGACGAGCGCGAGGTTTCGCTTGAGCTTAAAACCTACATGACGGCGCTTGCGGAGCTGACCGATAAGCTGAGGGTGGAGCTTTCTGAGGAGATAATCGAGGATATGCCCTGCGTCAGGATATATCGTCAGGACGGAAGCTACAGCGGGCTTGCCTTCCACGGCGTTCCCGGCGGGCATGAGTTTACCTCCTTCGTGCTGGGCTTATACAATGCGGCGGGCAACGGGCAGGCGGTCGACGCGGAGGCGGCGGGTGAAATTGCAGCGATTGAAGGCCGGATCGAGCTAAAGGCGCTGGTATCGCTGTCCTGCACCATGTGTCCGGAGCTTGTGATTGCCGCGCAGAAGATAGCCTCGATGAATGATAAGGTCTCGGCGGAGGTATATGATCTGAACCATTTTCCGCTCCTGCGTGAAAAATACAAGGTGATGAGCGTCCCCTGCCTGGTGATAAACGATATGGACGTGTCGTTTGGCAAAAAGAATATCGCACAGGTGCTCGAAAGAATCAAAAAAATCAGCTGAGAATATTCCTCCTTTTAGCCGCGAGATTCCGCTG
>JAUNBM010000054.1 GCA_030527115.1 Clostridia bacterium | reverse complement strand
GTTCTACGCTTCTATTATACGAGAAAGGGCCAAAGAAGAAGCGCATAGGGTTAATATAAATAATTAGATAAGTTTATCCTCCCGCCATGCCCCGGACAGGGGGCATGGTGGAGTGTTATTTGAGGATGGTTTTTAAACAGCAATAAGTATTATCCCAAAAACCTCCCCGCCTTGCCCCATGTCCGGGGCAAGGCGGAAGTATTGACGTTATGCAGGGCTTAATAATCCCTCTTGTATGTTTCTTCTTTGTTTCTTTCTTCTTTTCATAAAGAAGAAAGAAAATATTCAATAACCAATCAATTATAGCTCTTCCGCTCGTTTTACGGGCCGAACAGGTTGCCGCCGTCGAATATGGTGGAATCGCCGTTCCCGTTCGCGGGCCCGTTGTCGATTGCGCCGGATTCATTGACCCAAGTTTCTGCGCTGGCGGTTATAATGTCGCTATTGTCGAGTTTCAAGGTCTGCAAGACCGGTTTTACATAAGGTTTCATTTATATTTCCTCCTTTTAAGCTATGCCGGGAACAGCGCCGAAGCCGTTCCGGCAAGTACTCCGCTTACGCTGTTATACTTTTGCGCGCCAAAGAGCAACTTGTCGCCACAATTGACGAAGGGTCGCACCAATACTTCGTTGGTATTATAGCCTTCCATTCCGGTCAGGACTATAACGAAGGTGATGGAATCATCATCGTAGTCATAGACCTTGAAGCCTGCGGTCTTTAGAGCTTCGACAAGCTGAACCGTTGAGGAATTGGCATAGTCGGCGTTCCAGTTAAGACTTATTGGCGATCCGGTGGCAGAGCCGTACTTTTTGAGTACATAGTTATTTGAAGCCATAAGCGCATCGTTCATAAGGACACCCGGCTCGGCTATCCTGCTCTTTGCCGCAAGGTAGAAGCCATAGGTTAGAGTTTCGCCGTTCGCCATCTTCGCTTTAAGCTCGGCCAGACTGATCTTTGCCGCGAATCGCAAAGCGTCGCCGGTATTTTTCGCCTGCGCGCCCAGCAGATAAATGGTAGCGGAAACGGGCGCAATATTATAGCCGTTCCAAGTTGTCGCCCCGTTCGGCGCCCATTGGCTCGAATAGTCGGGATAGTAGTAGAGGGTGACCCTGGTTTCAAACGGCAATACGTCACTCACGCTTGGCGGCGCGCCTTCAAAGGTAATTGAGGTCAGCGATACACATGAGTAGAATGCACCATTGCCTATGCCGGCTACGCTATCCGGAATGATAACCGAGGTCAGAGATAAGCTACAGGAGAATGATCTATTCCCGATGTTGGTGACGCCGTCAGGGATGGTATAGATGCTTCCAACTTTTCCGCCCGGGTATTGAATCAAAGTATCGCCATTCTTGCTGAACAACACCCCATCAATATCCTTGTAATTGGGGTTGTTATCATCAACAGTAATTGAGGCCATAAGGGGGCAACAATCGAACGCACAATCGCCTATGTCGGTTACGCTATCCGGAATGATAACCGAGGTCAGCGTGGTGCAGTACCCAAACGCCAAAGAGCCTATACTGGTGACGCTATCAGGGATGATAACCGAGGTCAGCGAATTGCAACCCTCGAACGCACTTTCGCTTATGGAAGTTACCGGATAGCCCCCGAGGGTACTTGGAATTTCAATATCGCCGCCAGCGCCTCTATAGAGCATTATCGTAGCTTCGCCATTAGAGACGAGGTAGTTGTAGCCGCCCTCGGTGTCCGCAATAGCAAGTCCTGCGGGCAACAGCGACACCGAAAGCAACAGGGTTAAAAGGATTGCCAAAAGTTTTTTCATAATTTCATTTCCTCCTGTTTTTTAAACTGTTCACGAATCAACGCCTTTTTACATTGAAGCAACTCCATCACACCAGCTCCCTTCTCCCCTATTTTTAGATTTGTACTCCAAAAACATAATCATCCTTGTTGACGCATATTATATAGTGCAGGGCCTGAAGTGTCAATCATCGTAGACAATCTTCGACAAAATATTTGCTACAATCTTATAAGTGAGGCAGAAAATGGACTATGATCGAGACGCGGTAGGACGCGCTATCCGTAAATTTAGAAATGAAAAGGGGCTGACGCAGGAGGTTTGCAGCGGGCTTGCCGGTATTGCGCGCAGTCATTTGGCGATGATTGAGGTGGGCAGTAAGCAACCGAACCTTGAGACCATTTGGAAGATTGCCAGCGCTTTAAAAATCCCGCCGCACGAGCTGGTGAAATATATCGAGGCGGAGATGGAACGCCCTGCCGAGCCCCGCAATAGCTGAACCGATCTTTATTTATAATTTGAATGTAAAAAGAACGGCGATTGTGCCGTTCTTTAACTCTTTAAATTCCCCTTATCCGCGCCTTTGCGCCCCATCGAAGCTAAACCGGGCTTAGTTCCACGGCCGCCTTGCGCAGACGAAATTGCGCTTCCAATAGGACGACAGGCTCCTTCTCACGACCTCGCCGTTGGCGCTCGATGCGTCGATCATCTCGCCGCTTCCGATATAGATTCCGCAATGTGAAACCCTGTCGCTCTCGTCGGAACAGAAGAACAGCAGATCGCCCTTTTGTAAATCGTCGATATCGGTTATCTTCGTCCACGAGGTTTTTTGCGAGAAGCCGCTTGCGTTGAGCCGCTTGCAAGAGATGCCCGCCTGCCTTAGGCAATAGTATAAGAAGCCGGAGCAATCGAAGGTGTCGGGGCCTCTGTCGCCCAGCACGTACTCACAGCCCAGCTTGCCCTTGGCGATGCTGATGAAGTTGTTGATGCGCGCGCTCTTGCTCTCCTGCTCCTCCTTCTCCTTTTGCTTAGCCGCCTCAGCCGCCGCTTTTGCCTCCAATTCCTCCTCGTATTCGGCGGAGACCTTGGCGTCGTCGGAATAGAGCTTGGCAAGCGTTTTCTCGCCCGCCTTGCCGTCCTGCGTGAGCCTATTGCGCTTTTGGAAAGCCTTGACCGCCTCTATCGTCACCTGTCCATAGATGCCGTCCACATCGCTCCGGCTGAGATACCCCAGATCGACCAAACACTCCTGAACCATCTCCACGTCCCTGCCCTCGGCGCCTTCCTTTAAAACGTAGGGCTGAGCTTCATCGGAAAACAGCAGGGCATAGGTCTGCGCGCCAACTATGCCGTCCTGCTCCAGCTCGTGCTGACGCTGGAAAAGCTCCACGGCATACTCCGTACCGCTTCCGAAATAGTCGGTCGTCTCATCCAAATCAAGATAGCCCAGCTCCATCAGCCGCATCTGCAACTCGGTAACCCGCTCGCTCTTGTCCCGCTTTTGCAAAACCGGGAACGGCGTTGCAGTAGGCTCCGGTGTGCCTGCGTCCTCACTTTGCAAAACGGCGGACGTCTCGGCTATATCGCCGGACTCGCTCGGAATCGAGCCGTCGCCTTCGGAATAGGCGGCGGGATCGGGTGTTTGTTGTTGCAGGGAGATGGCGTCCCCGTGGCTTGCGACGGCCTCCGCCCCGCAATTCTTCGAGCAGGAAACCGCGCCCACGATGATAAGAACGATGATGGCGACAAGAACAAAGAAGGAAACTCCAAGTATAGTCAATCTCACGGAAAGCTTGAAATGCGTCATGCGTTCCAAGAGCCTGCCAAAGAGTTCTCCAATTTTTGCCCTAAATTGCTTCATATCGCTTACAGTTTATAAAATCCTCAGCCAAAACGCAAGCTTTTCTATGAAATGTAAACAGAAAATTCGTAATTAAGACGAAAATTCACCGTTAACTCTCGCGTTCAAACCAATAGGTTACGATATCCTCAATCGCCACCGAAGCCGAGCTTCCCGACAGACCGTTGGGAATCATAACCGCAATAACTATCTCCGGATTGTCTCGCGGAAGCGCCGCCACGAACCATGAGGTGTTTTCGATATCAACGTTCGTGCCCGACGTTCCCGTTTGTGCCGTTCCCGTCTTTCCGATGATGTTGTCGAGATAGCCCTTATCCTCGAACTCGTCGGAGAATACCGACGACGCCGTGCCTCCGTCCTCGGGCGAAACCACGCCGCGCATACCCTCCAAAATTGCGCGCCAATATTCGTCGGACGCGGCAATCCGACTGTGAATCGTCGGCTCCACCTCCTGATAGAGCGTGCCGTCGGCGTTGTAAATCGCATCAATGATATGCGCGTCATATGCCGTCCCGCTGTTTGCAAGCGTTGAAACATAGCGGGCAAGCGATATCGGCGTTAGCATCATAACGCCCTGCCCAATGCCGGTTTGCACGGTATAGGTGGGCTTCCACCGCAGTTCCTCGAGCCAGGTGGATATCGTGACGACCCAGCTCGAATGAATGAGCGAAATCCCCTCGGGGATATTCAGCTCCTCCTGCATCACCCGGCGAATCTCGCCGCCCAGCTCCCTTTGAAAGCCGTCCTGAAGCTGTAACAGCTTTTCCGCGCAGGTGTAGATCTGTTCTTCGGAGATCTCGCGCCCGCTTTGCGCAGCGATGTTTCTCAGGTGGGAGACGATTTGATTGTATATCAGCCGCGGCATACTGCTTGATTGCTCCGAAAGCGCCTTGTCGTTGTCGTAGCGCGCATCCTGCCCTCCGATAACAACGCTCAGCTCGCCGGGAAGCTCAACCCCGGTCGTGCCCTCCAGCCCAAGCTGTCCCGACCAGTAAACCAGCCGGTCGATGCCCACGCGATCGGCAACCGTAAAGAAGAAGTAGTTGCAACTGACCGTTATCGCGCGCGAGATATTGAGATTGGAATGGTTGGCGGGATTGCTCGTCCAACAGCTCGGCGCATCCTGCTCGACCCGCGTCAGCGGATCGCTCACATAGTAATAATAGGGCGAGCGGTCGGAGATTCGGGTTTCCGTCGTAATCGCACCCTCCATCAGTCCCGCAAAGCCCGTTGCCATCTTGAACACCGAACCCGGCGCAGTCCTCGACGCTATCGCCCGGTTCAGCGTGGGCAGGTTGGAATCGTCCCCATACAGATACTCGAATTCCAGATCGTCCACGCCGTCCGTAAACAGATTGGGATCATAGTTCGGATACGACGCCATCGCCAAAATATCGCCGTTGTTGCAGTCCATTATCACGACCGCCCCCGTCTCCGCCATCTTTATCGTGGACACGTCCTCGCGCAGATTTTGATAATACCGGAGATTATTTTGAAGCCTCTGCTCCTGCTTCTCGCGGGTCGTTTGAATGTTATGCAACAGCGCCTCCTCCGCGACCTTTTGCAGTTCAATATCTATCGTCAACTGCACGGTCATGCCGTCCGTGGGCGAAACCGACTGCAAGGTTTCCAATATCGAACCCCGCAGGTTGGTTAGATAGGTACGGTAGCCCTGCCGGCTCGTTATATGCGGGGTCAGGTACGCCTCCATTGTTTTCTCAACTCCCGCCACCCCAATATAGTCGGAGAACGAATAACCCATCTCAAGCATATTCTCCGTCGCCTCCTCGC
The DNA here is from genome assembly GCA_030527115.1 of Clostridia bacterium. Lineage (GTDB taxonomy): Bacteria > Bacillota > Clostridia > Christensenellales > CAG-138 > JAQUTY01. The sequence continues at coordinate 2,874 of JAUNBM010000054.1, read as the reverse complement.
CCAAAAACTGGGCGTAGGAATCGTAGACGTAATCTATATCCGACATATCAGTTGTCGCCTGCTTGCTCAAAAACCCGATGATATGGCTCGCCGTCTCACCCATCGGATAGATTCTTGTACTGCTCTTTTGCGTTTGAACGCCCAAAAGCTCGCCGGTTCGCATATCAAGCTCCGCAACCACCGCAAGCGACACATCATAGGCGATAATAACCCCCTCCGCCGCACGGTAGCTGTTCAAAACCGCCTCCTGCCTTATCGACATTATCTTTCTCGCCTGTGAAAACGACATATCGTCCGGAATCCTCCATGATTCTCGAAGAATCAAATAAGCCTCCTCAGCCGTCAGCTCCGGATTGGAAAAATTGCACGCCTCCACAAAATTTTTCCGGCGCGTTGCCGCCGCGCTCTCGCTGGTCGTTCCAAAATCGAAATAGTAGGTCCCGTCCTCGTTCATGTATATGTAGAAGCCGTCGATAATCTCGCCGCCGCCGTTTTCAATTATCTCGATAGCTTTAATCAGCGATTGCGTATACCTCGCGCTTTCAATAGCCGAAGTCTTGGTGGGATCGCGATAGAACATCACATCGTAGGTGGTTTCGTCATAAGCCAAAACCACGCCGTTGCGGTCGACTATTCTGCCGCGCACCCCCGATTGGTAGGTCGTGACCTCTCGCGTTTGCGTCGTCGCCGCCACATAAGCCTCGGTTTCCTCGATAGTTAAGAGCTGTAAGCCATATATCAGATAAGCCAGCATCGCCGTCAGCACGATCCCGATCAGCACAAGTCTGAAATTGCGTTGTTTGTTACCCGATTTCATGCACTCTCAAGCTGTCCTTTCAACAGCGGCTTAAACAGCCTGCCCAAACCCAAAGTCGCAACCGAACTCAGCGCCGCGCACGGCAACGAGTGCAAAAGCAGAGCCTCGACGATATTGCGATTCGCGCCGAATATGTTGGACAACAGGCAAAGCAGAAGGTCGAGCGCCGCACAGACGCCCACATAGTACAGGAACACCACTATCTTCTTCGGATGGCCGCGTCTTATCAGCCCGTACAGGACGATAACGCCCGCGATATAGAGCGCGGGAGTAAGCCCCAGATAGGGATTGCAGATTAAGTCGATCAGGATTCCGGCAACCGCGGCGATTATCATTCCGCTCTGCACGGAAAAGGTATAGGTTGCGGCAAGCGCCAGCGCAAGCGTCATATAAGGGCGGATTCCATAGATATTCACCGTTGAAAAGAACGCCGTGTCTAAAAAGATGAATAGGATTGAAAGCAGAACCAGGCTCAGATGCTTTTTCAATCGGAAACCACCTCCTCGACATTCAGCACGAGCAGAGCCTCCTCAAGATGCTCGAAGTCGATATCTATGCGCACCAGCGCATCATACGTCTCGTTCCCCTGCGCAAGCTCGATAACCTCCCCGACATATATCCCCTTTGGATAGGTACCGCCCAGCCCGGAAGTGATTATCTTGTCGCCAATCTCCAGCTGTGCTGTCGCCGGAAGATAATACAACTGCAAAACCGCGCTTTCGCCCGCCGTTGAAATAACGCCGCCAAACATCCCCTCGTCGCGGCTGCGCTGAACCATAACTGAGATTCGCATATCGTCGTTCAGCATCGTCCTGACCTTGCACCAGGTCGCCCCAACCTCCACAACGCGGCCCACTACCCCGCCTCCGGTTACAACCGCCATCGATTCGGTAACTCCGCTGCGACTGCCAACATTCAGCGTCAAAGTATCGACATATTCGTTGAAGCTTCGCGAAACCACCTGCGCCGTTAAAAAAGTCATATTGGGATTGGCCTGCGTATAGTTCAAAAGCTCGGCAAGCCGCGCATTCTCCCGCGAGGTCTCCTCATACTGCGCCTCGCGAAGCTGATATTCCTCCAGCTCGCGCCGCAAACTTTCATTCTCCGATTCCAGCGTCGATGGGTTGAATACCCGCGCGAAAAAGTCGGTAACGTCTTGCGTAAGCCCCCTCGCAAACTCCTGTACCGGCAAGACCGCCTCCGTCAAAAGCCCCTCCGCCGAACCCGCCGTCCGCGTGTTCAGCGTGAACGCGCATAAAACAAGAAAGCCGATAATCGCAATCACGGCTATTAGAACCGGCTTGTTTTTAAATAACTTGCGCATACCGTTCCACAGCTTCCTTCATCCCCTGCATTATATCATGCTCCCGCCTTAAATACAATTGAATCGCCATGAACAAAGTGTGAACGCGGTCGCTCACGCTTCAAGCCTCGTGTTGCGCTGACAAGAGGCAAACTGATAAACCATATTTTGGAATTTGTTCGCCGCGTTTTTAAGCTTTTGCGGCAAAATATCCGTAATTACTGTTTCACTTCACCGTGAAATCTCTGAATTAACGCACAACGTTTGATCTTGAGTAGATATAAAATAATTCCTGTGTATACTTATAGCCCTTTTCCATTTGTTCAAAGGAGCTGTCAAATTCCGAAAATCCGCTCATGTCCGGTTGGTGAGCAGAACTCCCCATGTACTTCCACTCCTTTTTGCCGAGCGCACCTTCTACCAGTTCTTTTACCAAAAGAGCTACCGGATACACGTTGCCTTCCAATGAGATGTTGTATTTTTTGCAGTTTTTAAACCCGTAACAAGCATAGTTCTCAGGGTTGCCAAATATAACTACCGTATCGTAACCCATGTCCTTTGCTTTTTCCAAGGAATGGCTGAGAAGCTTCCTGCCGTATCCTTTCCGCTGATAATCGGGATGAATTGTAAAAGGGCCGAAAGAGAGTATGTTTTTTACAGTTCCGTCAGCAGACGCAAGCATCGCCTTCACATACATAATATGCCCTATTATTTTTCCGTCCTCCTCCAGAACAAAATCAAGCTCCGGAATAAA
>JAUNBM010000014.1 GCA_030527115.1 Clostridia bacterium | reverse complement strand
AATCTATTCCCCGCACGCGCGGGGGTGATCCCGCTTTGTACTTTTCCCACTTGACGATAGCGGGCTATTCCCCGCACGCGCGGGGGTGATCCCAGGGAAAAAATGATGATGAAAAATGATGCAACCTATTCCCCGCACGCGCGGGGGTGATCCCGACGCTCCTCAATCCAATCATTGACTGGGAAGCTATTCCCCGCACGCGCGGGGGTGATCCCCCGCAATTATTGTTGAACCGCCTGCGCTTGATCTATTCCCCGCACGCGCGGGGGTGATCCCTGCCACAGTCTGCACAGTACGTATACTCGATGCTATTCCCCGCACGCGCGGGGGTGATCCCAAGCCGAGCGGGGGCGGCTAATCCCCCGCAGACTATTCCCCGCACGCGCGGGGGTGATCCCCGAATCGCCGCTATTCCAAGTGAAGCTACTTGCTATTCCCCGCACGCGCGGGGGTGATCCCAGCTCTCGGGTGCTCCAAGATTTGTATCTTTGCTATTCCCCGCACGCGCGGGGGTGATCCTGAGGGTTGCTATATCGGATCCTCCGATATACTCTATTCCCCGCACGCGCGGGGGCGATCCTCCCTGTATACGCCGGCCTTATCAGGCTCTGTCGCTATTCCCCGCACGCGCGGGGGTGATCCCGGGTTTACTTCTTCGATTCCCGCAAGGTCAGCCTATTCCCCGCACGCGCGGGGGTGATCCCCGCCTGTTTAGCCGTCCTTGCAGGCGGCTATACTATTCCCCGCACGCGCGGGGGTGATCCCAGAAATAGCGGGGGAGGAACGCTGTCTTTTGACTATTCCCCGCACGCGCGGGGGTGATCCTTACGCTTGCTGATTACATGCGCAGTTGGCTCTCTATTCCCCGCACGCGCGGGGGTGATCCCTCCGGCGAATCTCGACAGGCGGTATGAGGCGCCTATTCCCCGCACGCGCGGGGGTGATCCCTCGCTTTTCAAAACGTCTATAACTTCTTGGACCTATTCCCCGCACGCGCGGGGTGATCCCTTTTTGACCCACCCCTCGGGGTCTATCGCTCGCTATTCCCCGCACGCGCGGGGGTGATCCTCTGCGAGGCAAGCTCTATAATGGTCATGTCGCCTATTCCCCGCACGCGCGGGGATGATCCTGGTATGCCGACGGCGCGGCGCGCCCGCGCCATTAGGTATTGGGCGTGGAGTTCGACGGCGATTCATAGTCCGGCAAGGGGTCGCAAAGACGGTATTCGCGGCAGTCGGGAGTTCTGTCCATGAAGCGAAAGTCAAACAGTTCCCTTCTAAGCGTCGCGGGGTCGTGGAACGTATGCCAAAGCTCCAATGTTTCGTTTACCTGCTTTTCCGAATAGACCTTGCCGGCATCAAATTTGGTTGCAAGGTATGCAAGCGCTTGAATCTTCATCCTTTGCTTTGCGGGAAACCTTATAAGCCGTCCCTGTTCGTCCAAAAAGTTTTTGATATCCTGCATTGAGCCCTCCTTTGGTTGCATTGTCTGCTATAAGCGCCGCCAAACCGTAAATGAGCGTTTGCCAACCGCATCCTCCCGAACGGGAGCGGAGCCCTGCCCGGTCGGCTGACCGGCTTGCATGGGTTTTACGCGCTCCCGTTCGAGGGAGGGAGATTTTAGCCCCGGTTGGACTTAGGCCTGACCGCCCGAAGCTCGATATACCCCCGCTCCCCCCGGGGTTCAAGCTGAATACGCGGGTTCTCATCGTCCCATTCATAGCCGATGACGGAGGGATCATAGCGATCCATGGCTTGCCTTAGGGCGCATATGGCCTCGCAATAGTCCTCCTCCAAGAAGGGCTCGCCCTGAAACATCAGGTATTTAGTTCGCGGGAGAGTGATAAGATCAAAGCCGTCCGGCACCTTTTTGCTAAAGTCGGCAGGCGCTTCCACCCCCTGAACGTAGGTCGAGGTGTTGGGCTTTCTGTAAGCTTCGGGCAACCAGAGGCAAACGGGTTCGCCGCAGAGGGAATCCATGCTTTTTAGGACGCCCCATATATCACAGCCGACTTCCTCGCAATAGGGAAAGTAGTCCTCCGCCCGGATTCCGCGCTTGATAATCACCTTGCGCTCCTCCTTTTCGATTACCTGAACGAATACGCTCTGCAAATTCTCCATGTTCACAACTTCCTTTCTGAGTTCTCGAAATTTAACGCCATAGGGGATGAAAAGCGTGATGGGGAACGGAGCTTTGGCATATTCCTTCGGATTGCACCCAAATTCCCGAAAGAAGGCGCGGGTATAGCCGTCCACGCTCCCAAAGCCCAGATCGAGGGCCGCATCGGTCACGCGGCAACCCTCGTTTTTCAGGCGTAAGGCGGATTTGGACAGGCGCAGCTTGCGGATATACTCGGCGGGGGTCAAGCCTACGAGCGAATGAAACAGGCGGTAGGAGTACCACGGGGAGAACAGGGCTTCCTTTGCGAGCTGTGCCAAGGTAATCTCCTGTTCCAGGTGGGCTTCAATATAGTCCTGCATCCGCTGAACTGCCAGGGTCTGTTCTTTCACGAATCTCATCTCCTTTGCGGACTCATTATATCCGGGAGCGGGGAAAGTTTCTCGACTTCCTTTGCTATTTTACTGCGGCGCAGATCTCGTCCAGGAGTGCATCGACGTCGGTTTCGCCCGCGACGGCGTGGAAGGAATGCGGTTCATCGTCAAAACAACCGTGCTTTCGTTCGAGCATGGCCGCCACGGGCGGCGGGAGCTGTCCGTGCATCCGCTCGGCAAAGCGGGTCTTAATCAGCGAGACGTCCGCCGTCATGAGAATGCGCAACGCTTCCCCGGGCAACAGCGCCATATCCTCCTTCTCGCTTATGACCCAGATAAGTCCTTTTCCATCGACGGCCTCCCTCAGCCTTTGACAGAAGAGCTTCTTTGCCTCGGCGTCGTTCTTTGCAAGCCGCTTGTAATCCTTGCCCGTGTAGACCTCCGCGCCGAGACGGGACTTTAAACTCTCTGCCAGCGTGGACTTCCCCACGCAACTTTCGCCAAATATTGCAATCAGCATACGACGCCTCCGTTTATGGTTTGTACGGCTTGTAATTTACCAAGTTATCGCCCGGTTGTCAAGCCAAGGCGGGGCTGTAAGCGGGGAGCGTGCGTGTTTTAAAGGGTTATGTCCGCCGTCCAAGGTTGAGCCACGATTTTTGGGTAGCTAAAAATGCGGTTTTTTGTTGACCGGCCTTGCAAATGGGAGTATAATATACAAAATTCAACAAGGGAGGCTTGATTATGGATAATTACGGAAAGAACGTTAAGGGCGGAACCGGAGGCGCATGGATTACCTTAATGCGCGTACTGGCATGGATTTTGTTTGCGCTTTGCGTAATTTTTGGCATAGGCTCAGGCATTGCCGCCGGGAATGAAACGGGCAATACCGCGCTCGGCATCGTGTTGGGCATCATCATTGGACTGGTGGCAGGATTTTTAAGCATAGCCATGATAATGGTAGTTCTGGATATCGCCCAAAACATCAAGCAGAATGCGACGAATACTGCGGCGATCTATGAGAAGCTGTCCGGCGGTCAGTCTCAGCCTGTTGAGGCAAAGGTGGAGAAGCGTTGCCCCAACTGTGGAGCGATCTACGAGGACAGTCCCACTTTCTGCATTCGCTGTGGAACCAAGCTGTAAACCGAAGAATCTAAAGTGCGCCGCCCCAGGGTCGTGGACGGCGCGCCCTTAGGATTTGGGGTGTTTCAACAAAGTTTGCATTAACATCGCGATTGCGCCGTATTTTTATCGTATAATGACACATTATGTAGTTGAGGAGCGGCAATGGTGAACAAGTATCGGATAATATCGGACGGTTCCTGTGATTTTTCGCCCGAACAGGCGAAGGAAATGAATGTGGGGCTCGTCCCATTCTATGTATCCTTTGACGGGGAAACTTATAAAAAAGAGCATATTGAACAATCGGTGGATGATTTTTACAACGCCATGCTTGATGATGCGTCGGTCTTTCCAAAGTCGTCCACTCCGACGGTAAACGACTATTATGAGGCGTTCGAGGAAGCGGTCAAAGCGGGCGAAGGGGTTATCTGCATCTGCATAACCCAAAAGTTTTCCGCCTCCATCCAGTCCGCGACCATAGCCCGGGGAATGATCCTCGACGACTATCCCGACGCTCAGATTGCGCTTATCGACTCCACGGTTAACACCGTGTTGCAGGGGCTGTTCGTTTTGCAGGCGGTAGCTTTGCGCGACGGGGGCGTGGACTTTAAGCGGGCGGTGGAGACGCTGGAACTCATCAAGGGAACCGGCAGGATATTCTTCACGCTTGCTTCGATGGATTATCTGAGAAAGGGCGGCAGAATAGGCAAGCTGAAAGGCATCGCCGCATCTCTGCTCAGGATACAGCCCATCATCACGCTGATGCGCGGGGAGATACATAATTCGGGGATAACCCGCTCCCGCCACCAGGCCAAGGATAAGACCATCGCCCTGCTTTTGAATCATGTCCGCGAAAACGGGCTGGATTTGAACGATTATGCGCTGGCGGTGGGCTATGGTTCCGATTATGAGGAGGCCGTTCGGTTCAGGGAAGCGCTTGTAGCCGCTTTGAACGGCGCGATAACCGTGGAGGATATTCCTATCCGGAGAATCGGAGCTACGATAGCCGTGCATACCGGCCCGCGTCCGCTCGGAGTAGGCATAATCAAAAAGCCGGTGATATAAACCTGCGCGGACTGTAACCGGCTAAACTTTGGAGCTTCAAACGAAGTTGCGCCCAAATCAGACGAATTAAAATAACCCCGAAGCTTTATTTACGCCGGACTTGAGCTGTGAGTTCCGGTTTGGAGCAAAGCGAGGGGTTTTTTGGTGTCAGATTTTCCGAAGCAAAACTGCGCGAACGGGGCTTGCCTCCGCGCCCGCGATATTCAGCGGCAGAGCGATGAGCAGATAATCGCCGGAGGGCACGTTTTCAAGGTTGAGATTTTCCATCACCGCTATCCCCCGCTCAAAAAGAATCCTGTGAATCTCCGCCTCCGATTCCAAACCGGGCTTTGCAAGGCTCATAAGGTTGGTGCCTATCAGCCTGCAGGAGAGCTTTTTGGCCTCGGACGGGGTCAGGGTGCGGTTTTTGAGCAGGAGCCGTTCCGCCCTCGCGGAGGGATCGTCCGTCACCGTACAGCTTCCGATAAAGGCGGAAAGGTCGAGCGAGGCGACGTCGGCCGCGCCTTCGACAAGATGAAGCGGAGCGTCGATATGGGTCGCGGAATGCAGACAGCAGTTCAGATACTGCGTCAAAAAGCCGCCGGCTTCACTCCGCTCAAATTGGCGGGACAGCGACGGCGGCGTGTCTCCCGGATAGGGCGGAGTGCTGATAAGCTCGCGGGAGATATCAATTATCTCATATTGTGACGTCATAGGCGACCTTGTACATATAGGCGTCGAGCTGTTTGGTCATGGTCATGGCCTTGTCTATCGGCACGGCGAGAATCCGCGAGTCGCGATAGCATACTATGCTGTTGCCGTTGTCCGTGGCGAGCTGTTCGATGGCAAAGTGGCCCATCCTCGAAGCCATAACCCGATCGCGTGCCGAGGGACTGCCTCCGCGCTGAATATATCCCAAAATGGAGACCCGGGCTTCCAGCCCCGTCTGCTCGGTGATTCCGCGGGAGATCTCGTCGCATTTGCCCACACCCTCAGCGACAATTATCAGATGGTGGTGCTTATCGCGCATCCTGCCCTCGCGAATCTGCTCTATAACGTCCCTGTCAAAATTGAAGGGGAACTCCGGGATGATTATGGAGGTTGCGCCTACCGCCAGCCCGACATAAACCGCCAAATGCCCGGCATGCCGTCCCATAACCTCGACGACCGAAACCCGCTCATGCGACTGCATCGTATCCGCCAGCTTGTCGATGGCGAGCATGGCGGTGTTTGCGGCGGTATCGAAGCCGATGGTATAGTGACTGCAACCGATATCGTTGTCGATTGTTGCGGGAATGCCAACGACATTAACACCCTTGTCCGCGAGGGTTTTTGCGCCACGGAAGGTTCCGTCTCCGCCGATGCAGACAAGCCCGTCGATTCCCATATACTTTATCGTCGAGACGGCGCGGTCAAGGCCCTCGGAGGTCATGAAGTCCTCGCTACGGGCGGTATACAGGATGGTGCCGCCCCGGTCGGTGATACCGTTGACGCTTCGCGCATCCATCTCAACCGTGTCGGCATGGATCAGGCCCTGATAGCCCCGCCTTATTCCGATCGGGGCAATATCGTGTTGCAAACAGTTGCGAACGCAGGCGCGAATTGCCGCGTTCATGCCCGGCGCATCGCCTCCGCTCGTCAATATTCCAACTCTGCGCAGTTTCTTTCGTTCCATAAGCTACTCCTTTTTATCGTCGGCGGCAACGGAGGGCGCCCTTTTCTTCTTTGGAAGCGGCACACCGAGCAACTCGGCATAGAGCCTCGCATACGTTTTGGCGGACGCTTTCCACGAGAAGTCGCAGGACATGGCGCGCTTTATCAGCCGCTTCCACATATCCTTGTCGTCGTAATAATAGCCCACGGCGGTTTCGAGCGTTCTGAGCATCTCGTGCGCGTTATAATTCGAGAAGCTGAACCCGTTGCCCTCGTCGGTATACATATTATAGGCCTGGATGCTGTCCTTCAGTCCTCCGGTTTCCCTTACGACCGGAATGGTTCCGTAGCGCAGGGAGATTAGCTGGCTCAAGCCGCAGGGCTCGAACTGGGAGGGCATTAAAAACATATCGCTGCCCGCATAGATGCGGTGCGCCAGTCCCTCGTTAAGCTCAATTCTCACGGCGACTCTGCCCGGATAGCGCGCCTGCGCGCTCAGGAGCAGGGCTTCAAAGTTTTCGTCTCCCTTGCCCAAAAATACGAGCTGTACGTCCATGCGAAGAATATCGTCAAGCACGCAGGCGATCAAATCCAGCCCCTTTTGCGAAGTCAGGCGGGATATCATCGAGATGACCGGAACCGAATCGCGAGGTTCCAGCCCAAGCTCCTCCTGGAGCTGGCGCTTGAGGCGCTGTTTGTTCGCCGGATTCGCCCGAGTAAAGTGCGGGCTTATAAAGCGGTCGTCGGCAGGATTAAAAATCTTCGTGTCGATGCCGTTGAGGATGCCGGAGAGGACGTGGCTTCGATGCCGCAAAAGCCCGTCAAGATGCTCGCCGAAGTATTCGGTGCGAATCTCCTCGGCATAGGTGGGGCTTACGGTCGTCACGCGGTCGGAAAAAACGATGCCGCCCTTCATAAAGGACATAAGCCCATAGAATTCGAGATTATCGGGCGAAAAGTAGCCGCTGTTCAGGCCCAGAACCCGATTCATGCGCTCAAAGCTGAACAGCCCTTGGAAGCGCAGGTTGTGGATGGTAAATACTGCCCGAACCGCACGGTAGCGCTCGTCGATGCCGTATTGAGCGCGCAACAGGCAGGGAATGAGCCCGGTCTGCCAGTCGTTGCAATGCAGAACATCGGGGAAGAAGTCGATGCGGGGAAGCGCCTCCAGCACAGCGCGGCAGAAGAAGGCAAAGCGGAAGCCCTCCTGCTCGTCTCCGGTATAGACCTGCTCGCCGCCGAACATCGCGAGATTGTCCACAAAATAATAGGTTACGCCGTTGTCCTCCACCATCTCCAGCCCGCAGTAGACCTGGCGACTGCCCATAAGGATGTTGAAGTGGCAAATGTGCGTGAGCCGGCTCTGCCAATAGCCGTCCATGATGCGATATTTGGGGAGTATCACCCGCGCGTCGACGCCCTCCTTTTGCAAGGCGACGGGCAAAGAGCCCAAAACATCGGCCAGACCTCCTGTCTTGATAAAGGGAACGCACTCGCTGGCGGCAAATAAGACTTTCATAAGCCCTCCTTATTAGACGGTTTGATTCTTTCTCAGCACTATCGGGAAGTTATCATAGCCTATGAGGTTGCGCTTTTGACGGATAGTAACCCCCTTATCCATGATAACATGGTCGAGATGAGCGCCTTCGGATATCGTTGAACCCTGCATGATGATGCTGTTGCGGACGACCGCCCCCGTTTCAACGCTGACGCCGCGGAACAGGATGCTGTTTTCAACCGTGCCGTCGATGTAGCAACCGTCGGCAAGCACGCAGTTTTTAACCTTGGCGTTGCTTCCATACCTTGCCGAAACCTCATCCTTGACCTTGGTGTAGACGGGATGCTCCATGTTGTAGAGATCGCCGGCCTCCTTTGCGAGCAACAGCCGCATACTGTTTTTAAAGTAGGTGTTTACGGAATCCAGCCTTGCAACGAAGCCGTCGTAGCGATAGCCGTGTATCTTCAACGTTTTGCAACGCTTCAGGATGATATCCCGGATGAAGTCGTATTCGCCGCGGGAATAGGCCTCCTCCACGAGGTATTCGAGCAACGCCTTTTCCATTATCATCAGGTCGCAACTGCGAAGATTGCTCTTGGGACGATAGGGATTCAGCTCCATATCTATCACGCGCCCGCTCTCGTTCAGGTGCAGGCGCAGATCCTTGTTCTGATCCTCCACGTCGAAGCTGTCGTCCTCGTTATACATTATAGTTATGTCCGCGCCGCTCTCGATGTGCTTGCGGAGCATATCGTCAAAGGTCGTGTTGAAGATGGTATGGCTTCCGGTCAGGATCACATATTGCTCGGTGCATCTTCTCACATAGCCCAAACAGGAGCGGAAAGCGTCGATGGAGCCGCGGTAAACGCCCACATTATCCTTGGTTAAAAACGGAGGCAGGATGAAAAGGCCGTCGCGCTTGCGGTTCAAATTCCACTCCTTGCCGCTGCCTAAGTGATCCATCAGGGAATGATAGTTCTTCTGCATTATCATTCCGACCGAGGTCACCCCCGAATTAACGAGGTTGGAGAGGATAAAGTCGATGCAACGGTTCCTGCCGCCGAAAGGAACTGCGGCAACGGATCGCGAGAGGGTTAATTCCTTCAGACGGGGATTGTTCTCGCCGGTGTAGATTAAGCCAAATGCGTTATGAATCATTGTGCCGCCTCCTTTTCCTTTTGTTCGATTAATTCTTGATTGACTACCGCTCCGCAGGGGACGTAGACGCCGGCGGTAAGATGGACGTCGTTTCCGATAAGGGTTATGTCGCCGGTCAGCTTGTTGTCCACATGGTCGAAGTCGCGGGCGGGCGCTCCGACGATGCAGTTTTCGGGGAGGTGCGCGTTTTCGCCCACAATCGCCTTATGCAGTTTGCAACCCTTGCCTATAACGGCGCGGGGGAACACTATCGAGTCCTCGACTACCGCGCCCTCCTCGACGATCGAGCCGCAGAACAGAACGGAATGCCGAACCTCGCCTTTTACAACGCAACCTTCGGTTACGAGGCTGTCGCTGATAACGGCGGTATCGCCAACGTAATGCGGCGGCATGATGGGGTTCTTGGTATAAATTCTCCAGGCGGGATCGTTCAAATCCAGCACGGGCGGGTTGCCGAGCAGATCCATATTCGCCTCCCAGAGGCTCGAGAGCGTTCCAACGTCCTTCCAATAGCCCTCGAACGGGAAAGCAATCATCGTTTCCCCGCCATCGAGCATGGCGGGAATGATATTCTTGCCGAAATCGTTGTCCGAGTTGGGGTCGGCGTCGTCCCTCGCCATGTATTCCTTCAAAAGCTTCCAGTTAAAGATGTATATGCCCATCGAGGCGTTGTTGCTCTTGGGATTCTTCGGCTTCTCCTCGAAGGACACGATGCGGTCGAATTCGTCGGTGTTCATGATTCCGAAGCGGTGAGCCTCCTCCATCGGGACTTTGATAACCGCTATCGTCGCCGCGGCTTCCTTTTTTTGGTGCTGGCGGAGCATCTGAGCGTAGTTCATCTTGTAGATGTGATCGCCCGACAGAATCAAAACATAGTCGGGGTCATATTGATCCACAAATTCCCGGTTTTGCCATATCGCGTTGGCTGTTCCGCTGTACCATTGGCCCACCTGCTCCGTCATATAGGGCGGAAGGACGAACACGCCTCCGTTGGTGCGATCCAGATCCCAATGCTGGCCGGTGCCGAGATAGGAGTTGAGCGCAAGCGGCCGGTACTGCGTCAGAACGCCGACGGTGTCGATGTCCGAGTTGACGCAGTTGGACAGAGGGAAGTCGATGATGCGGTACTTGCCGCCGAAGGGAACTGCGGGCTTTGCCATATTGGAGGTGAGAATCCCCAATCTGCTGCCTTGCCCGCCGGCAAGAAGCATGGCTACAATTTTCTTCTTCATTTCGTTCTTCCTTTCTCGGTAAATTTAAATATCGCCGCTCCAAAGGGCGCAAGCTTGACGCGGATGCGGTAGGGGAATTGCTCCCACGGCTCGTTGATGGTCGTAATTTTCCCGTTCTCATATTGTCCGGTGCCGCCGTAGCGGTACGGATCGGTGGAAAAGACCTCCTCATAGGTTCCCTCGTTTTGGCTTCCCATAAAGTAGTCGTCCCAGGGAACCGGAGTGAAGTTGAAAGCGCACAGGTAAACCCCGTTCTTTCTGTCCTTGCGCACAAAGGAGGCGATCGAGTGGATGGAATCGTCCACGGTTATCCATTGAAAGCCGTTCCAATCGTCGTCGTCCTCATAGAAGGCGGGGGTATCGGTGTAGAGATGGTTGAGATCCCGGACGAAGCGTTGCATCTCAAGATGCTTGGGATAGTCGAGCAAAAGCCAGTCCAGCGATTCGTCGAAGCGCCATTCGATGAACTGCCCGAATTCCATTCCCATAAAGGTCAGCTTTTTGCCCGGATGCGCAATCTGATAGAGGTAGAGCATTCTAAGCTGTGCAAACTTCTGCCAGTAATCGCCGGGCATCTTGTTGAGCATCGACAGCTTGCCGTGAACCACCTCGTCGTGGGAGAAGGGGAGGATGTACCTCTCGGAGAAGGCGTACATCAGCGAGAAGGTGAGCTTATCGTGATGCCATTTGCGGAACAGCGAGTCCATCTGCATAAAGGCGAGCATATCGTTCATCCAGCCCATGTTCCACTTGAAGTCGAAGCCCAGGCTGTCCTCGCCGTGCTTGCTGGTAACCCGCGGAAAAGCGGTGCTTTCCTCAGCGATGACGAGCTTGTTGCCCTCAAGCGCGGAAACGGCGCGGGCAAGCTTTTTAAACATCTCGATTGCCGCAAGGTTCTCCTTGCCGCCCAAATGATTTGGCAACCATTCGCCCGCCTGCCTGCCGTAGTCGAGGTAGAGCATACAGCTGACGGCGTCCACCCTCAGCCCGTCCATGTGAAACTCTTTCAGCCAGTAGACTGCGTTGGAGATCAAAAAGCTCTGCACCTGCGGCTTTTCATAGTCGAACAGGAGGGTTCCCCATTGTTTCATATCGCTCCGGCGCGGGTCGGCGTGTTCATAGAGCGCGCTTCCGTCAAAGCGGGCAAGGCCGTAACCGTCGCGTGTAAAATGGGCGGGAACCCAGTCCATAATGACGCCGATTCCCTTGCTGTGCGCCCGGTTCACGAAGTATTTCAAATCGTCGGGACTGCCGTAACGCGAGGTGGCGGCATAATAGCCGGTCACCTGATAACCCCAGCTCGGATTGAAGGGATAGGCCATGAGCGGCATGACTTCTATGTGGGTATAGCCCATGTCAACCACATAGTCGATAAGCGAGTGGGCAAGCTCGCGATAGCTCTGATTCGCCCTCCACGAGCCCAGGTGAACCTCGTAAATGTTCATCGGCTTATTGTAGGGCTTCCGGTGCTTCTTCAGATAGGTTTTGTCCGTCCAGCTAAAGTCGCTTTTGGTGTAGATTCGCGAGGCGGTTCCGCCGTGTTCGGTTGCAAAAGCGTAGGGGTCGGCCTTGTAGATGAGCTGGCCGTCGCAACCGAGCAGGGCGAACTTGTAGAGATCGCCCTCCTTCGCATCGAAGGAGAACGCTTCCCACACGCCGGTGTCCCCAATCCGCTCCATCGGCAGGGCGGTATCCGACCAGCCGTTAAAATCGCCCGCCACGCCGATTCTGACGGCGTTCGGCGCCCAGAGCGCAAACCGATAGCAGGGTCGCCCGTCAAGCTCGACGGGATGACAGCCAAAGGTCTCGTAAGCACAGTTTGTGGTGCCCTCGTTAAAGTAGTAGAGTTCCAGGTCAGTCAAATGAGCCATAGTCACCTCAAATAATATAATCCGCCACGGAAAGGAAATATTTTTCCACATAAATCATACCACGAATCCAAATTGCAAACAAGGTGAAAACTTGTATTTTTTCAAAATACCCGCATTGTAAGTCCAAGTTTGATGTGGTATACTACGCTTATGAGCACGGAAACAAGCAAAAATATCATTTTGAAGGTAACGGCGGCTCTGTTGATCGCCTTTCTCCTTTACGCCGCATTCCGTTGGGTAATCCCGTTGCTCCTGCCGTTCATCATCGCTTTTGCGCTCGCGATGCTTCTGCGTCCGCTTGCCCGCCTGCTCTGCAACAAGCTTCATTTCAATAAGCGCGTCACCGGAGTGCTGTTGGTGGCGCTGCTCTATGCCCTCGTAATCGGAATGCTCATCTTAGTGGGAGTTCTGGGCTACAATGCCGTTCAGTCACTCGCCTCCCGGTTCAAGGACGATATAGTTCCCGCGATTTCCAATGTGTTTAACGATGTGATAGTCCGGCTCGGGGAGTGGAGTCCGCAGGCCGTTCCCTTCCTAAATCAGTTTCAGGATTCCCTGATAACGCTTCTCGGAGACAAGATATCCAGCTTTTCCTTCACCTCCTTGGGTTCGATAGTTTCCAGCCTGCCCTCGCTTCTTTTGAGCGTGCTGTTCATGATAATAGCGACCTTCTTCTTTGCCGTTGACAGCGAGCGGCTTGCGCGAATGCTTGAGTGTCGGGTCAGCGCCGAACGCTATGAAAAACTCGTGCAATACAAGCGGCATCTGGGAAAAACCGTTGGAAAATTCATCAAGTCCTATACGATAATCTTCGCCGTCACCTTCACCGAGCTGTGCATCGGGCTGTTCATCTGCGGGGTGTCCCGCTTTTGGCTCGTCGCGGCGCTTATCGCGCTGTTCGATATCCTTCCCGTCGTGGGAAGCGGAACCATCCTGGTGCCGTGGGGCGTTATCGAGCTGCTTCGCGGCGATATCGGGCAGGGTGTGGGCCTGCTGGTGCTGTGGCTCATCATGTCGGTGATAAGACAGATCATCGAGCCGCACGTGGTTGGCAGGCAGGTGGGCTTGCATCCGCTTTTGACCCTGCTTGCAATGTATGTCGGTTTAAGATTGTTCGGTGGAATCGGGCTGATAGGCCTGCCGCTGATGCTTGCCCTTTTTGTCAGCCTTGAGGAAACCGGAGTTATAACGATATTCAAAAAACGCGACCTGCCCTTAAAGGAGCAACCCAAGCGGCGAATCCTGTTCTTTACGCTCAAGAGCAAGGGAACCAAGAATAAGCAGACTTAGCGCAGGCTTGAATGCCGCTTTGCGGGCTTTTTATCCCCCATTTAGAACTATCAAAGCGGACTGCGCGAGGGAGTTCCCGCCTTTCGCGGATATTGCGCGGGAGTGGGCGCGAGCTTTCTTGCGAAAACAAGGCTTCGCGCTCCGTAATCGGCGTCCAGCCTCACCGTTTCAAGCGAGCATTTCAGCTTTGCCTCTGCATTTTTTGCGCTCAGCAACTCGTCCGAAGCGTTCCCCTTGTAGCAAACGCTCGTACCGCCCACCTTCAAGAGCGGAACGGTCAGTTCCATCAGCGTTGGAAGCGGGGCGACCGCGCGGGTCAGCGTATAATCGAAGCCTTCCCGATAATTGGGATTCCGACCGAGATCCTCGGCGCGGGCATGGATGAGTTCGGCGTTCAGGTTCAGCCTTTTTAGCAGTTCTTCGAGAAAGAACAGCCTTTTTTTGAGGCTGTCGACGAGCGTCAGCTTCAAGTCCGGCCGCACAATCAGGAGGGGAACTCCGGGGAAGCCCGCGCCCGTGCCGATATCCGCGACACGACAGCCCTGAGGCAGGTAGGGCTCGGCCTGAAGGGAGTCCAAAAAGTGCTTTTCATATACCGCCCGCCTCTCGGTGATAGAGGTGAGATTTATTCGCTCGTTCCACTCGATCAGCAGTTCATAATACAGGTCAAAGGCGGGCGCGCTTTCAATTCTCCTCATCGTTAAATCCTTTCTTGGCATACAGCAGAAGCACGGCGACGTCGGCGGGCGAAACGCCGGAGATGCGCGACGCCTGCCCGATATTGCGCGGCTTAATCCGGTTGCATTTCTGACGCGCCTCCAATCTCAGCCCGTCGAGCTTCATATAGTCGATTTCGGCGGGGAGCGCGGTATCCTCAAGCCCGCGCATACGCTCGATCTGCTCCCGTTGCTTTTCGATATAACCGTCGTAGTGAGCCATGATATCTACCTGCTCCTCTGCCTCCCGCTCGAGCTGAGGCAGTTCCCCAAAGAGCCGCGCCAAATCGCAATAGCGGACAAGCGGGCGCTTTAGCAAGTCAAAGAGGCGCACCCCGGTCTGGGGGACGCTCTGGCCGAGGCTTTCAAGATAGACGGCAAGCGCCTCCGAGGGGGGAGCGAAGGCGTCGAGCTTTAAAAGCGCGTCGTTTATCGCCTCCTGCTTGCGGCAAAGACGGGCATAGCGCTCCTCCGACACAAGTCCCAGCCTGCGCGCTTTCTGCGTCAGGCGGAGGTCGGCGTTGTCCTGCCGGAGCGAGAGCCGGTATTCACAGCGCGAGGTCATCATCCGATAGGGTTCGGGAGTGCCCTTGGTCGCCAGATCGTCGGCAAGCACCCCGATATACGCCTCGTCCCGTCCGAGGATGAAGGGGCTCTCGCCTTTCAAATAGAGCGCGGCGTTTACCCCGGCATAGAAGCCTTGGGCGGCGGCTTCCTCATAGCCGGAGCTTCCGTTTATCTGTCCCGCCGTGAACAGCCCGCGAATCCCCTTGACCTGAAAGGTGAGATCGAGGCAGGTTGGCTCCAGGCAGTCATATTCTATCGCGTAGCCAAGCCGCATAACCTCGCATCGCTCCAGGCCGGCGATTGAGCGCAACATCTCAAGCTGTACGTCGGCGGGCAGGCTGGTACTCATGCCCTGAACATACATTTCGGCTGTGGTCAGCCCCTCCGGTTCGATAAAAATCTGATGGCGGTCCTTATCGGCAAAGCGCACAATCTTGTCCTCGATGGAGGGGCAGTAGCGCGTTCCGGCGGCTAAAATCCTGCCCGAATACATCGGAGAACGGGAGAGGTTCCTCTTGATAATCTCGTGCGTCCGCGAATTGGTATAGGTAAGGTAACAGCTCTGCTGTTCCAGCTCTAAAGTGCCGTGCATAAAGGAGAAGGAGGGGGTGGGAACATCGCCCCTTTGAATCTCCATCTTGGAGAAGTCCAGGCTGTCCCGCTTCACCCTCGCGGGCGTGCCGGTTTTAAATCTCTGCAACGGCAGGCCCAGCTCCCGAAGCGCATCGGAAAGCCGGTTGGCGGGCAAGAGCCCGCATGGCCCGCTGTCCCGCGCATAATCCCCGATCAGTATCCGGCTTTTCAGATAGACTCCGCAGGCAAGCACAACGGCGCGGCAGGAGTATATAAAGCCTTCATCGGTTTTCACGCCCGAGACCGCCCCGTTACGGGTCAGGATATCGACGACTTCCCCCGAAACAAGGCTCAGTCCGGCCTGCCTTTCCAACGCGCCCTTGATTCGCTCGTGATAGCGGCGCTTGTCCATCTGAGCGCGCAAAGAATGCACCGCCGGCCCCTTGCCGGTATTGAGCATCCGCATCTGAATCAGGGTATCGTCCGCGGCAAGCCCCATCTCGCCGCCCATCGCGTCCACCTCGCAAACAAGATGCCCCTTGCCCGTGCCGCCAATGGCGGGGTTGCAGGGCATCAAGCCTATGCTGTCGAGGTTCAGCGTTATCAGCAGGATGCTTAGCCCCATTCTCGCCGCCGCAAGCGCCGCTTCGACCCCCGCATGGCCGCCGCCCGCGACTATCAAATCGAAAGAACGGCTCAAAGCTCCTTCCCTCCCCCGCCGTTTACAAGGTAGCGCACCGCATCGCCTATCGTGGCGGCTCTGAGCAGTTTTGCCCCCTCGAACTGAGGGAGCTTTGCGCCCTTGGGAACGAGGATGACGGTATAGCCCTGACGCACGCATTCCTTAATCCGCGTCTCCATGCGCGAAACCGTCCTCAGCTCGCCGGTAAGCCCAATCTCCCCTATCGCAACCATGCCCTTGGGGAGCGGCTTATCGAGGAGAGCCGAGCTGACGCTCATGGCTATCGCCAAATCCGAACTGCGGTCGGCAAGCCTTAGATTGCCGACGACGTTGCAATAAACATCCTTGTCCGAAACCTTCAAAAGTGCCTTTCGCTCAATAACGGCGAGCAGAAGATTCAGCCGTCCCACATCCAGCCCGGGGGAAGTCCTGCGCGGACTGCCAAAGGCGGTAGGCACAAGGAGCGCCTGCACCTCAACGAGCAGCGGGCGGCTGCCCTCCATCATACAGCTCACCGCACAGCCCGTTTGGCTTTCGGAGGAGAGAAACAGCCGCGACGGGTCGGGAACTTCGCGCATTCCGTCGTCGCACATCTCAAACACGCCCAGCTCGTCGGTCGAGCCAAAGCGGTTCTTTACGGAACGGAGAAGCCTCAGCCCCTCCAGGCGGTCGCCCTCGAAATGCAACACGGTGTCCACTATATGTTCCATAACCCGCGGGCCGGCAAGGGTTCCGTCCTTGGTGACGTGGCCGACGATTAAAACCACTACGCCGCTCTCCTTGGCGAACTGCGTCAGCAGGGCGGTTGCGGTTCTGACCTGGCTTATACTGCCCGCCGCCGAGGAGACGCCCGGGCATACCATGGTTTGAATGGAATCCACGATCAAAAAGCGGCACTTGCTTCGCTTGCACTGATCTATAATCTGATCGACGTTGGTATCGCAGTAGAGCAAAAGTTCGTTGTCTATTCCGAGACGGTTGGCGCGAAGCTTGAGCTGAGCCTTGCTCTCCTCGCCGGAGGCATACAGCGCCATTCCAAAGCTTAAAAGTCTGCTGGCGGTTTGTAAAAGCAGGGTCGATTTGCCTATTCCGGGGTCGCCTCCGATTAAAACCGCCATGCCGGAAACAAGCCCGCCTCCGAGTACGCGGTCAAGCTCGCTCATGCCCGTTTTAATGCGGGGCAGGGTTTCGGCGCTGACCTGATTGAGCGGGGTGGGCTTTTCGGCGGGGGACGCGGCGGAAAGCTTTATCCGCTCCTCCTCCACCAAAGTATTCCAGCTTCCGCATTGGGGGCATTTCCCCATCCATTTTAAGGTTTCGTAGCCGCATTCGCCGCATACGAACGTCGTTTTATCCTTCATTGTCAAACTCCGTTATGTGCATATACTCAACTATATCCTTTTCGCGCCAGGTCGTGTCCATCCAAACCACAAAATCCCCGCCCGCGCCCAAAAGTTGCGCGGTCTCCTCGTTGCGGGTTATGCAAAAGCTTACGCCGTCCGAAAAGAATACGACGTACACCTTATCGTTTTTCATGTAGGCGGCAAAGGTTTCGCCCAGATAGAAGTCCGTTACGTTCGAGGACAGAAGCACGGGCTCCGTCCGCTCCGCTGTGAAATAATACAGATCGCTTTCGCTCCCGTGGTTGCCCGACAGGAAGGCTATCTGCTCCCCATTGTATTTTGGATCGTGAACATACAGTCCGGTATCGAAGGACTGAGCCTCGCCCGAAAGCAGATCCAGCAGTTGCAAAATCCCCTCGCTGTCGGCATAGAGGAGCTTGCCGTCGTACAGGCAGGGCGCGCTCAGCCCAAAGGGGCTGTTGTCATAGATGCAGAGGGTGACGGACTCGCCGGTTTCCACGTCGCAGAGATAGAGCTTGTCGCGCTCCGAACCGGTGCGCTCCACCCAGGAGGCGTATTTTCCCCAGAGCGCCGGGCGCGGAACGCCGACGTGCACGACCTTGAGCACGCGGCTTTCCGATGTTGCCCTGTCATAGGCCATCAACCTGCCTCCGCCCGAGGCGGCGGCGTCCATGTAAACGATGTAGTCCTCGTTTATGCAGGGGAACCGCAGGCTCTTGTAGTTTTGATCCAGGGCAAGATAGGTATGCGAATTGCTCTCCAAATCCTGCAAAACGAGCCGGACGAAGGCGGCTGTTCCGTCCTGCGTATAGTTGCCCGCAACGCAGAACAGTTGCCCGTCCACAATCGAGAAGTCCGCAAGATACTGAAAGTCGGCTATCACCATCTCGGTCTGCTCATCCTTCAGATCGACGGAATAGAGCGGATGCTCCTTAGCGGGATCGGAGGTCGGGGCAGGGCTTATAAGGGGTGTGGGCGAGGGGGTGCTTTGAGCGCCAATGAGCCACGACCAATCGGGCGCGCAACCCAGCGCGCGGTTCAGCACGAGGGGGCCGTAGAGGATAATCAGAACCACAAAGCCCGCAAAGAGCAAAAGGCAGGCAAGCGCGGTCACAAGCGGGCCGAACCGTGTTTTTTTCAGGGAAAAACGCCGCTTTGTAGATTTATAGTTCTTCTCGGCTTTCATCGTACCATTGTAGCATATTGCGGGGGCGTTTCGCAAGGTGGGAAACGAGCTTCAAACCCTGCTCAGCCGTCCATACAGCACTCCCGAAGCTTATCCATAAACTTTTGGGCGGGCTTGGAAAAGACTTGATACCGCTTCCAGATTATAGACGGCTCCGATTCCAGTTGCGGCGAGAGCGGACGAAAGCACAGGTTGCTCCCCTCCGTGTTGATAAGCTTATCGAAGCAGAGGGCGTAACCGAAGCCCTCATCGACAAGGATAGAGGCGTTGAACAGAAGATTGTAGGTCGCAATCACGTTGAGCTTGGAAACATCCCGCCTAAGCCATTGCGAAAGCGGCCCGTCCTCGCCCCTTTGAGCGGAGATAATCAGCGGCTTATCCCAAAGATCCTGCGGTTCAATCCTTTCCTTCTTCGACAGCGGCGCGTCCTTGCGCATAAGCACGCCCCATGAATCCCGTGCGGCAAGCCGCATCACGCCGTATTGCGCGGTGTCCACGGGGGTGTAAACCAACCCAAAGTCTATCAGCCCCTTTTCGAGCTGATCGAGTACGAACGCCGCGTTGCCGCTGCGTATGTGGTAATGGATGTCGGGGTAAGCCTCCCGAAGTTTATTGGCCGCCCTCGCAAAGAGCCGAACGATATCCGATTCTCCGCTGCCTATATAAACGTCGCCCGCCACGATTTCATCCGGCGCGGCAAGCTCCTGCTCGGCCTTTTGAACCAGCTCCATTATCTCCTCAGCGCGCTTGCGAAGGACGCGGCCCTCCTCCGTGAGCAAAACCTTGCGGGAGCCGTTGCCGCCGCGAATCAACAACTGCTTGCCTAACTCCGCTTCCAAGTTTTTGAGCTGGGTGGACAGCGTAGGCTGGGACAGATGCAGGGACTTTGCCGCGGCCGAGATGCTCTGCTCACGGGCAACCGCCAAAAAATATTGTAAAACACGAATCTCCATTTCGCCCTCCTTTTGGGCTATTCTACCACCTATATCCATAGAGTTCAACTATGAAAAACCCTCGACGATAGATATTTATGATGGAATTATACATAGTCAAAACCTATCCTTATTCATTGTACATAAGTATTTGCTATCCGGATTTATTTGGTCTATACTTAGCTTGAGAGTGAGAAAGGACGGCAGAGCTATGGAGAATCCCTACACCATGCAGGACTTGATGCAGAATCTGCAGGACGCCGGCTGTGACCGCAACACGAAGGAGCGGTTTCTCCATATCCTCCACGAGGGTAACACCAGCGAACAGCTTCGACTGCTGGCAAAGTTGCGCGGCGAACTGTTGAACGGGGTTCACCTTTGGGAGCGGAAGATTGCCTGTTTGGATCATCTGATTCACAATATCGAGCAGGGCTTCGTCCGCTGTGAACAGGACGGCGCGGCAAAATGACTGCTGAAGCCGTAAATTCGAGGCTCCGGAGACGAGAACCCGGTCTTACGGGGCGGGAAAGACTTATAAAGTTTTTCGGACAGGGGAGACTTATGCTATGAAAAGAAACCTTGCGATAGTTCTTTGCCTACTGCTGACGGTTGTTTCGGCTTGCGCGGAACGGGAAACGGAGGATCTGCAAAGTCCCACGGCGCTTGCCTCGCCCACCGAAACGGCTGAGGAGCCGGAACGGAGCTTTGAGGTTGAAGCGAGTCCGTCTTTGCCCAACTTGAGCCCTGAGCCGAATACCGGCGGGCTTCGAACGATAACGATAACCGTCGGCGGACAGAGCTTTAAGGCGGAATTGTATGACAACGAGACGGCGGACGAACTGCTTGCCCGCCTGCCGCTGACGCTCGACATGAGCGAGCTGAACGGCAACGAGAAATACTATTATTTTGAGGAGGACTTCCCCACCGCCGCCGAGCGCCCCGCCGAAATAAACAGCGGCGATATAATGCTCTACGGCTCAACCTGCCTGGTGCTGTTTTATGAAACCTTCCCGACCTCTTACAGCTATACTCGTATAGGCTATGTGACGGAAGCGCAAAATTTAGCGGAGGCTCTCGGCGGCGGCGAAGCAAGGGTAACGTTTGAGGCGGACTGAGCGCAAAAAGCGCGGAAGTCCAAAAATATACCTAAGAATAAAAGGAGGACGATTTAAGATGAACGACAAGAAAGCAACCCCCAAGGCGGGAGGCGACCGCTATCTCCCCTATGAACAGCGGGACGGCGCGGAATCCACGGTGTTTTTCACAAGGGAGCTGTCCGCCGAGGGCCTGCGGAAGATCTATGCCCGCGTGAGCGCCCAAATCGGCGGCAAGGTCGGAATCAAACTGCATACCGGCGAACGCGGAGGCCCGAACATCATCCCAAGAGGCTGGGTGGAGGACTTGATCCGCAACGAGCTTGCCGATGCCGTGATCGTTGAAACCAACTCCTACTATGACGGCGATCGGTATACGACCGAACAGCACCGGGAAACCCTGAAGGCGAACGGCTGGACGTTCGCGCCCGTGGATATATTGGACGAGCATGGAGCGCAGTCCTTCCCGGTAAAGGGCGGCAAGTGGTTTGACGAGATGTACATGGGCAAAAACCTCTCAAGCTACGAATCGCTCCTGGTACTCACCCATTTTAAGGGCCATGTGCAGGGCGGCTTCGGCGGTTCGGGCAAGAATATCGGCATAGGCTGTGCGGACGGACGGATAGGCAAGGCCATGATCCATACCACTCCCGGGCAGGACAATCAATGGGATATAGCCAAGGAGGAGTTTATGGAGCGCATGATGGAGTCCGCCAAGGCGGTCGTGGATCATTTTGGCGAGCATATCGTCTTTATCAACGTAATGCGCAATATGTCCGTCTCCTGCGATTGCGAGGGCGTTCTGGCTCAGCCGGTGGTTACCCCGAATGTGGGAATAGTCGCATCGGTGGATATCCTTGCGGCGGATCAGGCAAGCGTGGATTTGGTCTATGCGATGAAGGAGGAGGAGCGGCACGCGCTTGTTGAGCGCATCGAGTCCCGCCACGGCCTCCGGCAACTGAGCTACATGAAGGAGCTGGGGATGGGCAACGACCGCTACCGGCTTGTCGACATCGACAACGGCGACGCGGTAATCACGGCCGAGGCGGCGGTGAGCCACGTTGTTCCGTTTGAAGGCTAAACTCAGCGGACGGCAAAAATGCGGAGCTTGATTTAAAAAGGGGAAAACCCCATAAGTAAGCAAATAACAACTACCCGCCGAAAGCACTTTCCTCTTTCGGCGGGCAAATTTAAATTATTAGCTTTTACACCCATACGAATCGGGAAGATTTGCTTATAGCCTTCTGATAAGGATACCCTTTATAAACTCAGAATCGTTCTCTTTTTATCAGCGTATGCCGCCTACCTTGCGGCAAGGTGGGCAATGGCGTCGGCGGCGAAATCCACCTGCTCGGGGGAGGTGTATTTGGAGAACGAAAAGCGAACGCTCCCCTGCGGAAAGGTGCCGAGCGCACGGTGCGCCCAAGGAGCGCAGTGCAGGCCGCTCCGGGTGTATATGCCGTATTCGCTTTCGAGTGCGGCGGCGACAAGGCCGTTGTCCTTGCCCCGGAAGTCTATCGAAAATACCGCAACGCGCTTTTCGGCAAGGGTTTCCCCAAGAAGCCTGATGTTGGGAATGTCCCTCAGGCGGGACAGAAACCGCTCGGTAAGCTCCAGCTCGTGTTTGCGAATCTCGGCTACGTTTAGATTTTCAACCGCCGCCAAAAAGCCGAAGATGCCGGGCAGGTTCGGGGTTCCCGACTCAAACTTGTCGGGAAGCCGCTCCGGCTGGATGACGGAATCGGAGACGCTTCCGGTTCCGCCGAAGGTCAGCGGAGTCATTTCTTCGGCAAGACGGGAGGATAACAGGAGCGCGCCGACGCCCGACGGGGCTAAAAGCCCTTTATGCGCCGGAACGGCAAGGGCGTCCACCTTGCAGGCGGAAAAATCCACGGGGAGATGCCCGGCACTCTGCGCCGCATCGAGTACAAAGAGGAGGCCGTGCTTATGGCAGAACCGCCCGAACGCCTCCGCATCCTGAATCGTTCCGCAAACGTTGGACGCATGGGTGAGAAGTAGCATCCTGGTGTTGGGTAACAGGAGCTTCTCCGCCTCCGCAACGTTACAAAAGCCGGTTTTGGAGACGGGAACCGCCGAATAGGTTACGCCGCGCTTCTCAAGTTCGGACAGGGGGCGGACGACGGCGTTGTGCGCGAGCGCGTCGACAAGCACATGATCCCCCCTTTTTAAAGTGCCAAATAACACGGTGTTCAGTCCCATCGTAGCCCCGCTGTTCAAAATCACCCGCTTCACCGAATCGTGATTGAACAGCTCCGCCAGCTTCTCCCTCAGGCTCAAAACGGTAAGCTCAACCTGTTGCGCACGACTGCCGCTTCCGCGGTGCAGGTTCGCGCCGTTGTTTTCCATATAGTTTGCGACCGCCCTAATAACCGCCTCGGGCTTGGGAAATGAGGTCGCCGCCTGATCCATAAAAATTTCCAACATTTTTTTCGTTATCCTCACTTGCACATAACGCTCTTCTGTGTTATTATAACACAAAACCGTTATCCACGCAACGGGATAACGAAAAAAGGAGAAGCTTATGCAGGAAAGGGAAACAAAGTTTAAAAGGATAGTCAAGGATTATTGGCTCATAATCCTGACGGGGCTGGCGGTTGGCGCGGCGGCGGTCATATTGAGCGCGCTGGGCAACCCAAAGAACATGGGCTTTTGCATCGCCTGCTTCTTGCGCGACGGCGCGGGGGCGCTGGGCTTCCACTCGGCGGCGGTGGTGCAATATGTCAGGCCGGAGATAATCGGTCTCGTCCTTGGCTCCATGATCATCGCCATGATAGGCAGGGAGTGGCGGCCGATGGGCGGCTCCTCGCCTATGACGCGGTTTTTGCTCGGCGTAATCGTGATGATAGGCGCGCTTATCTTCCTCGGCTGTCCGCTTAGGATGGTCATAAGGCTTGGCGGCGGCGATCTCAACGCGCTGGTAGGGCTTTTGGGCTTCATCGCGGGCATATTGATAGGGATTGTCCCGCTCAAGCTGGGCTTTTCGCTCAAGCGCGCATACAAGCAGAGCAGGATAGAGGGGCTTGTCTTTCCGGTGATGCTGATTGCGCTTGCGCTGATTGCAATCTTCGGCGGCGGCTATTTGAACAACAGCGTGGAAGGCCCGGGTTCGCAGAGGGCAAATTTCTTCGTTGCGCTCTTAATCTCCGCCGGGGTCGGCGCGCTTTGCCAGCGAAGCAGGCTTTGCATGGCGGGCGGAATGCGCGACGCCGTTATGTTCAAGGATTTCCGCCTGATTTCGGGCTTTATCGCGATAATCGTCGCGGTGCTGGCAGGAAACCTCATCGTCAACGGAAGTCTCAGCTTCGGCTTCGAGAATCAGCCGGTGGCGCATACGGACGGGATTTTCAACTTCCTCGGCATGACGCTGGTCGGCTGGGGCTCGGTTTTGCTCGGCGGCTGTCCGCTTCGCCAGCTCATTTTGGCAGGGGAGGGCAACTCCGATTCTGCAATCACGGTTACCGGCTTTGTGACGGGCGCGGCGGTCGCGCACAACTTCGGGCTCGCCTCCTCGGCTAACGGTATCGGCGGAGGCCCCGTTCTGATCGTCGTGCTGGCTTCCTTCGCGGCGTTGATACTGATTTCCGTATTTAATATTGCAAAAGGAGGAAAATAAGCTTATGATAGATGCAAGAGGCTTTGCCTGTCCGCTCCCCGTGCTGATGGTTCAGCGCGAGGTGGGAAATACTCAGCCCGAAACGGTATCGGTGATGGTTGACAACCGCGCCGCCGTGCAGAATATAACGCGCTTTGCCAAAAGCCGCGGCTATTCGGTTAAGGTATCGGATGAGGGCGAGGATTTTTTACTCGAACTGAGGAAGGAATGAACCGCTATATTGCTACCTTCTATACCCATTTGAGCGCGATAACGACCTTGCGCTCGCTGGAAAAGGTTGGAATAGAGGCGGCGCTCGGCCCGGTGCCGCGCCGCCTTTCATCCTCCTGCGGGGTCTGCTTGCGGTTTGAGGCGCAAGAGCCGCCGCTCAATCTTCTCGACGAGGATTACGAGGGGCTCTATCTCTGCGAGGGACAGGAATACAGGCCGATAGTAAGGCAGGAGTGAAGGATGAAGCATATCATAATAGTCGGAAGTCAGGGGGTAGGCAAGAGCACCCTGATAAAAATGATCCTTGACGAATTGAAGTTGCCCGTGTACGGCTTTATAACCAGGAAGGAGCCGGAGAACGAGGACGGAGCGGCGGAGGTTTATATTCACAAGGCGGGCGAAAAGCCCGGATATTCGCCGTCCAACCGCATAGGAATCTGCCGCAACTTCAAAGGTACGGGCTTTAGTGAGGTCTTTGACGCCCATGCAGGGCTGATACGGGGGCTTCCTAAGGACGGCGTGGTTTTGATGGACGAGCTTGGGACGATGGAGCGCGAGGCGTTGCGCTTTCAGACTGCGGTTATGGATGCGCTCGACGAATATCCCCTGGTTATCGCCGCCGTCAGGGACAGGGAAAATGAGTTTCTATACCGGGTGCGGGGGCACGAGCGGGCGCGGTGCTTCTTTATAACGCCCGAGAACCGCGACGAGCTTTTTGAACAGGTTATGCGCTCGCTTCGGGAATGAGTATCCTGCAATACACCATATCGTGATCGGTGATATCGGAGGAACGGGCGTCGATTATTGCAAAATCCGTCGGGATTATTCCGTCGGTATACAGGATGTTGTCGAGTATCTTCGGAACGGTTCCGTCTCCGAAGGTACTTTTGTCCATATTGACGGCATAGAGGTTGGGCAGATATTCATAGAGCCTGGGCGGAGAACAGTTGAAATCGCCTGCAACCGTATAGATTTTAACGCCGCTCGCTTGCAATTCATATTGCAATGAGGCGAGATTCACGGATTTGAAGCACATGGACGAGGGGCAGAGGTGGGTATTGAACACCGAGACGGCTCCGTTGTCGAGCAGGATGCGCGCATAGCCCAGCGACCGGCGCTCCTTGCCCTCCGCCACGTCGAGCGCAATCGTCCGCGAATCAATCAGCGGATAGCGCGAGATTATAGCCGTGCCAAAGCTTCCGCCCTCATAGCCGGTCGCCTCCGAAAAGGCATAGTAGGGATAGCCGAGCGCCTCGGCAAGCAGGCGGGCGCAGTCGCGGCCATCCGAGCGGCGTGTGCCAACGTCAACCTCCTGGATGCAAATGATATCCGCGTTGGCATTTTGCAAAAGGTGCGCCGTTTCGTCGATGCGCTCCCCGTTGCCCATGTTATGCACGTTCAGCGAACACAGGGTATAGGAGACGAGGCCGCTCTGCCGGGTATCCGCCGTTTCAAGCTCGATATAGTCGGCGCTGATATAGCCCGTCCGCCCGTTAAAGTTGATGCAAACCCAGTTTGAGTCGTGGGAGAGCGCTAAATAGCGCGTATTGAGCGCCGCCGTGCCGAGGATATCGGCGCTCCTGCCCGCCTGCGCGCGAACCCGCACATATTCCTCGCAGTTTACAACCCTCGCGAGCAGAACCGCATCCGGCTCGACTATCGTCGGCTCGCCGGTGGGAGAGGGATAGGGAGTTGCCCACGGTGGGGTTGGCGAGGGGGTGGTTCCGTCCTCCAAAAGCTCGGGCGAGGAGGGGGGAAGTGGCACAAAGGTCTGCCTTGGCGTGGGAGTGGGCAACCCGTCAAAGGCCGCAAAGCCGGAAGTTGGGGTGGTTTCGGCGGAAGGGGATGGCGAGGTTTCGGGACTTTCGGGGTTTTTAGAAAAATATACTTCGATCCGGGGACTCTCCTGAGCTGTTTCGGGGGAGGCGCTAACGGTATTGGAGGTGGAGGGCGAGGGCAGGGACGCGGTTTGCGCCCCGCAACCCAAACTGAACGCGAACAGGAGCAGCAGCGACACGGCTGTTTTTAATTTGCCTGCGGCGCTCATATCAGCTTGGTTCTTCGCACCGCCAGCACGAGCGGCACGACTATGACGAGCTGGATGACTATTCCCCATACAGCCGCAACGAAGGCGGAGGCGAGGTAGGCTTCAAAAGTCAGCCCGCCCACGATGAGGGCGGTGGCAACGCCCCAGGCAACCCTGCCGAGAAGCATCGCAATTATCAGCGTGATATAGTCGAAGATGAGCTTTTTGGGCAAGAGCGATGAAAACAGTCCGGTGCAAAGCCCATAAACGCCCAGCTCAAAGGTCATGCATACGGCGGTCGGCATCATCGGAGGAGCGCCGAGGATGGCGGAGCGCAGAATCGGGGCGAGCAAGCCCACCATAAACCCGTACTTCCAGCCGCAGATGAAACCGCAGAGCATAACGGGGATATGCATAAGACAAAGCATATTGCCGAGCTGGGGGTTGTTGAGCGTTAAAAAGGGAAGGACAAAGCAGAGCGCCAGCGCCGCGCCGGCGGCCGTGAGCTTTCGGGTCTGAGTTTTCATTAACATCGCCTCCTGACGAGACCATCTTACCAAAATATATGTTTGAATGCAAGCCCTTGACGCTTGACAAGCGTTCCGAAACTTTCGTATAATAAAGGGGAAGTAAATATCTTTGATAGAGGAGCGGTAAGCAAGGTAGGTTTCGGACGACAGCTCGAAAAGCGGAGCTATCCGGAGTCGAATGTGCCGCCGCCGAAAGAGCCGGCTTTGCTTGACGGACGGTTCTTGGGCGCAGGCCTCAGCGGTCTGCGACTGTCATTCTTTGTGATGATGCGCTACAAAAACGCTTAGGTTTTTGCGGCGTTTTCTTTAATTAACAGGAGGATAAACGGATGGAGACTATGATCAGGGTTAGAATGAGCGCGCACGATGCGCATTACGGCGGCAACCTTGTGGACGGCGCGAGGATGCTGGAGCTCTTTGGAGACGTGGCTACGGAGTTGTTGATAAGGCACGACGGCGACGAGGGCTTGTTTAGAGCCTATGACTCGGTGGAGTTTTTAAGTCCGGTCTATGCGGGGGACTACATAGAGGCCGTGGGCGAGATTGTAAGCTGTGGCAATACCTCGCGCAAGATGGTATTCGAGGCGCGCAAGGTGATAGCGCCGCGACCGGACATATCGGATTCCGCCTGCGATGTTTTGAGCGAGCCCATAGTGGTTTGCCGCGCCAGCGGAACCTGCGTAACCCCCAAGGATAAGCAGAGGAGGCAGTGAGCATGGAGAAGCTGATAATAACCGCTTGCATCTGCGGAGCGGAGGTCACCAAGGAGCATAATCCCGCCGTTCCCTATACCGTGGAGGAGATTGCGAGGGAGGCCGAGAGCGCGTACAGGGCGGGAGCCTCGATAATCCATCTTCACGTTCGCGAGGACGACGGCACTCCGACGCAGAGCGAGGCGAGGTTTGCAGAGTGCATTAAAGCCATTCAAGAACGCTGTCCCGACGTGATCATCCAGCCTTCGACGGGCGGCGCGGTTGGGATGAGCAACGACGAGCGCCTGCAACCGATCCGGCTCTTGCCCGAGATGGCGACGCTCGATTGCGGAACCTGTAACTTCGGGGGCGATGAAATCTTCATCAACACCGAGAACATGATAATTGATTTTGCCACCAGGATGAACGAGCTAAAAATCAAGCCGGAAATCGAGGTGTTCGACAAGGGCATGATCGACATGGCGCTTCGGTTGCACCGCAAGGGCCATATCAAAGCGCCGATGCATTTCGACTTCGTTATGGGAGTAAACGGAGGCATCTCCGGCACGCCCCGCGACCTGCTGTTCATGGCGAACAGCATCCCCCACGACGCAACCTGGACGGTGGCAGGAGTGGGCAGATGCGAGTTTCCGATGGCGGTGATGGGCATTTTGATGGGCGGCCACGTCAGGGTTGGCTTTGAGGACAACGTGTATCTTTCAAAGGGCGTTTTGGCAAAGAGCAACGGAGAACTGGTTGAAAAGGTCGTTCGACTTGCAAAGGAGCTGGGCAGGGAGATAGCCAGCCCCAACGAGGCAAGAGAGATATTGGGACTTAGACATTAATAAATATTGGAGGAGAAGTTTATGGCAATCAAGGGAAACAAATACGGCACACACAGGGTTATCGAGCCCAAGGGAGTATTGACGCAGGCGGCGTACAGGATCGACAACGATATGAGCAAGCGCTATTCCAACGAGATTATCTGCGACGTCATATCGCTGAACATTGATTCGGCTTCGTTCACGCAGATTGAACAGGCCTGCGGCGGCGACGAGCGGAAGATAGGCGAGATGATAATGGGCATCGTCGCTGAGCGGGGCAAGCAGCAGAATCCCGTCACCGGCTCAGGCGGAATGTTTATCGGCAGGGTCGCCTATATAGGCGAGGATCTGCAGGATCGCGATTTGAAGGTGGGCGACAAGATCGCCTCGCTGGTTTCGCTGTCGCTGACTCCGCTCAGGATTGATAAAATTCTGGCGATTCACAAGGAAATCGACCGAGTGGATATCGAGGGTCAGGCGGTGCTGTTTGAGAGCGGCATCTATGCCAAGCTGCCCGAGGATATGTCTGAGGCGCTGGCGCTGGCGGCGCTGGACGTTGCGGGCGCGCCCGCTCAGGCGCGGAAGTTGCCGAAGGAGGGGGATTCCGTTCTGATACTCGGCGCCAACGGCAAGTCGGGAGTTCTCTGCGGCTATGAGGCGATGAAGAAGGTTGGCAAAAACGGCAACGTCGTCGGAGTCGTTAGAAATCCCAAGCAGGTCGAAGCTTTGATGGAGCTCGGCGTATATCATAAAGTGATAGTGGCTTCCGCAACCGAACCGGTGGCGGTTTTAGAGGCGGCGCTCGAAGCCAACGGCGGCAGGGAATACGATGTGTCGATCTCCTGCGTCAATGTTGAGAGCTGTGAGATGAGCGCTATTTTGCCCGTAAGGGACGATGGAATCGTTTATTTCTTCTCGATGGCGACCAGCTTCACAAAGGCGGCGCTCGGAGCGGAGGGAATCGGCAAGGACGTTAATATGATAGTGGGCAACGGCTATACCCGCGACCATGCGGATATCACCTTGAACGTTCTGCGCGAAAGCCCGAAGCTTCGCAAGCTGTTTGACGAAAAGTATGTTTAGGGAGGGCAGGATGAACTCCGTGATAAAAAACCGCCTCTTTCCCAACGTTCCCGACGAGCAATGGAACGATTGGCATTGGCAGGTAAGGAACCGGATCGAGAGCCTTGAGGAGCTTAACAAATATGTTGAGCTAACGCCCGATGAGGAAAACGGGGTCAAGGAGTGCTTAAAGACGCTCAGAATGGCGATAACTCCCTATTATCTGTCGCTGATAGACCCTTCAGACCCGTTGGATCCGATTCGCCGTCAGGCAATCCCCACCGCGTTGGAGCTGTATCAGTCCTCGGCGGATTTAGTCGATCCGTTGCACGAGGATTCCGATTCGCCCGTCCCCGGGCTTACGCACCGCTATCCCGACAGGGTGCTGTTGCTGGTTACGGATCAATGCTCGATGTATTGCCGGCATTGCACCCGGCGGCGTTTTGCGGGACAGCGCGACTGCGCGCTGGCGATGGAGAAGATCGACCGTTGCATCGACTATGTGCGCGAGCACGAGGAGGTGCGCGACGTATTGCTCTCGGGCGGCGACGCGCTCATGCTCTCGGATGAGATACTGGAGGGCATCTTAAAGAAGCTGAGGGCGATCCCTCATGTCGAGATAATCCGTCTCGGCACGAGAACTCCGGTCGTTATGCCCCAGCGCATCACAAAAGAGCTTTGCGATATGCTCAAAAAGTATCATCCGTTTTGGCTGAACACGCATTTCAACCACCCGAACGAGATAACGGAGGAGTCGGCGGCGGCTTGCGCGCGGCTGGCGGACGCCGGAATCCCGCTCGGAAACCAGAGCGTGTTGCTGGCGGGGGTGAACGACTGCGTTCACGTCATGAAAAAGCTCGTGCATGAGCTGGTGAAGATTCGCGTCCGGCCCTATTATATCTATCAATGCGATCTTTCGATGGGGCTGGAGCATTTTAGAACGCCGGTAAGCAAGGGAGTCGAGATAATCGAAGCCCTGCGCGGCCACACCTCCGGCTTCGCTGTGCCCACCTTCGTGGTGGACGCTCCGGGCGGCGGAGGAAAGACGCCGGTTATGCCCAATTACATAGTCTCCCAGTCTCCAAACCGCGTCGTGCTTCGCAACTTTGAGGGGGTTATCACGACCTATACCGAGCCCAAGCACTACCAACAGCGTTGCAACTGCGAGGTATGCAGGGGCGAACGGAAGGCGGAGCTTATCGGAGTTGCGGGACTGGAGCAGGGAGTAAGGCTCTCGATGGAGCCGGAGGGCTTACAGCGGAACAAGAGAAATCATCACGATTAGGAGGCAAGATGGAGTCGAAGCTTCATTTGAACACCGCCCTGGTTGACAGGGCGAGGGAAAGCGCAAGGAGGATAGCCCTCGATACCCAGAGCTTTATCGACGGACATACCACCGTTGCGGTCGAGCGCGCCGTATGCCGCCTGCTGGGGATCGACGGAGTCAATTCCGTGGAGGTTCCGCTTCCCAACGTGGTGGTTGAACATCTCTATGAGAAGGGCGTGCTATCCTTTGGCGCGGCATATTTCATCGGCAACGCGATGGCGGAAACGGGGCGGAGCCCGATGCGGATTGCGGAGGCAATCGACAGGGGCGAGCTGGATTTAACCGCCTTAAAGCCGCATTCGATCGAGGAGATCAGGGCGCATATCGAGCCGGTGGCGAAGGCGGCGGCGGACTTTATCGCGGGCAACGTTGCCAAGCGCGAGGCGCTTTTGTCGGAATACGGCGACAAGGAAGGGCCGCTGATCTACGTTATCGTTGCGACGGGCAACATCTATGAGGATATAACGCAGGCGAAGGCGGCGGCGAAGCAGGGAGCCGATGTTATCGCGGTGATTCGGACGACCGGGCAGAGCCTTTTGGATTATGTGCCGTATGGGGCGACAACGGAGGGCTTTGGAGGAACCTACGCCACGCAGGAGAACTTTAAGCTGATGCGGGCGGCGCTGGACGAGGTGGGAGCGGAGCAGAGGCGCTATATACGGCTTTGCAACTACTGTTCGGGGCTGTGCATGCCCGAGATTGCGGCTATGGGCGCGCTGGAAAGGCTCGACGTTATGCTCAACGACGCGCTGTACGGCATCCTGTTCCGCGATATCAATATGCAACGCACGCTTATCGACCAGTATTTTTCACGGGTTATCAATTCGTTCGCGGGGGTTATAATCAACACGGGCGAGGATAACTATTTGACTACGGCAGACGCCGTTGAGGAGGCGCATACCGTGCTTGCCTCCCAGTTTTTAAACGAGCAGTTCGCGCTTTGCGCGGGGCTGAGGGAGGAACAGCAGGGGCTGGGACACGCCTTTGAGATAGACCCGCAGGTTGAGGACGGCTTCCTCTATGAGCTTGCGCAGGCGCAGATGGCGAGGGAGATCTTCCCGCGCGCGCCGCTGAAATATATGCCGCCGACGAAGTTCATGACCGGCAATATCTTCAAAGGACACGTCCAGGACGCGCTGTTCAACATGGTGACGGTGACCACCAACCAGCGGATTCATCTGCTCGGAATGCTCACCGAGGCCATACACACGCCGTTTATGTCCGACCGTGCCTTAGCTATCGAAAACGCGCAGTATATCTTTACTACGATGCGGCATCTGGGCGACGAGATAAGCTTCAAGGAGGGCGGCATAATGGAAACGAGGGCCAACGAGGTGCTTAAAAAAGCCGCCGAATTGCTCTCGCAGATGGAGGAGATAGGGCTGTTCGCCGCTTTGGAGCGCGGAGTCTTTGCCGATATCAAGCGCGGGCGCAACGGAGGCAAGGGTCTGGCGGGCGTTGTGAGCAAGGCGGCGGGCTATTTGAACCCGTTTATCGAACTTATGAAGGGAGGAGCGGGGAAATGAGCGGCGGACTCTATGATATGAGCGCTAAGGACTTCGATAAGACCTTGGATTTGAGCCGGATAAAGGCATACGGCGATACGATGAACGACGGCAAGGTTCAGCTCTCCTTTACGCTTCCGGTGCGCAACGATGACAAGGGCGTGGAGGCGGCGAGGGCGCTGGCGCGCCAGATGGGGATTTTGGAGCCCAACGTCGCCTGCGCAAAGACCCTGGATAAGGAGTTCACCTTCTATGTCGTCTACGGCTCCTGCCCCTACACGGTGGATTACGACAATCTCAGCGTGGCTACGGTTGAAAACGACGTTATGTCGATGGAGGAGATCAACGATTTTATCCGTGAGAATATCGGGCGCAAGGTGGTTATGGTGGGCGCGTCAACGGGAACCGACGCACATACGGTGGGCATCGACGCGATAATGAACCGCAAGGGTTTCGCAGGCCATTACGGGCTGGAGCGCTATGAGATGATCGAGGCTTACAATCTCGGCGCGCAGGTCGAAAACGAAGATTTCATCCAAAGGGCGGTCGAGCTGAACGCCGACGTTCTGCTCGTTTCTCAAACGGTCACGCAGAAGGACGTTCACATACAGAATCTTACAAATCTGATCGAGCTTTTGGAGGCGGAAGGGCTTAGAAAGCGCTTTGTCGTGATTTGCGGAGGGGCGCGCATAACCCATGAGCTTGCAAAGGAACTGGGCTTTGACGCGGGGTTCGGGCCGAATAAATATGCTGAGGACTGCGCTTCATTCGCGGTCGTCGAGATGGTCAAAAGGAGGAACAATGAATTTTGAGCTGACACAGGAGCATTCGCTTTTAAAGACGATGTACCAAAGCTTCGCGGAGAACGAGGTAAAGCCGTTAGCGGCTGAAATCGACGAGCAGGAGCGCTTCCCCGTTGAGACGGTGGAAAAGCTCGGACGCTTCGGGTTCATGGGAATCCCTTTCCCCAAGGAATACGGAGGACAGGGTGGCGATACGCTCGCCTACATCATGGCGGTGGAGGAGCTGAGCAAGGTTTGCGGCACTACGGGGGTTGTGGTTTCGGCGCATACCTCGCTGTGCTGTCATCCGATATTCGCCTTCGGTACGGAGGAGCAGAAGCAAAGATACCTGCCCGACCTGCTCTCAGGCAAAAAGGTGGGCGCTTTTGGACTTACCGAGCCGAATGCGGGAACCGACGCCTCCGCCCAGCAGACCCGCGCGATTTTGGACGGGGACAACTATATCCTGAACGGAAGCAAAATCTTTATCACGAACGCGGGGCACGCGGAGGTGTTCGTAATCTTCGCCATGACCGATAAGAGCCTGGGAACGCGCGGAATCTCGGCGTTCATCGTTGAAAAGGGCTTTGAGGGCTTTAAGATAGGGCGCGAGGAGAAGAAGATGGGAATCCGCGGCTCGTCAACCTGCGAGCTGATAATGGAGAACTGCATCGTGCCCAGGACAAATTTGCTGGGCGCGGAGGGCAAGGGCTATGGGATAGCCCTAAAAACTCTGGACGGCGGCAGGATAGGCATAGCGGCGCAGGCGCTCGGCATAGCCGAAGGCGCGCTGGACGAAACCGTGCGCTATGTCAAGGAGCGCAAGCAGTTTGGCAGGAGGATATCCCAGTTCCAGAACACGCAGTTTTCGATAGCCGATATGCAT
The DNA here is from genome assembly GCA_030527115.1 of Clostridia bacterium. Classification (GTDB taxonomy): domain Bacteria; phylum Bacillota; class Clostridia; order Christensenellales; family CAG-138; genus JAQUTY01. The sequence continues at coordinate 11,621 of JAUNBM010000014.1, read as the reverse complement.
ACCCGCATCGAGGCGGCAAAGTGGCTCGTTTATTCGGCGGCGCTGAAGAAGGACTCCGGGGCGGCATACGGCACGGAGGCGGCGATGGCGAAGCTGTTCGCGTCCGAGACGGCGACCTTCGTTACCCAGCGTTGCGTTCAGCTATTCGGCGGCTACGGCTATACGAGGGAGTATCCCGTTGAGCGCATGATGCGGGACGCGAAGATAACCGAAATCTACGAGGGGACTTCCGAGGTGCAAAGGATGGTAATCGCAAGCGCCTTGAAGGTCAATTAGGAGGAAGTCAATGAGAATAGTCGTTTGCATCAAACAGGTTCCCGACACCACCGAGGTGAAGCTGGATCCGGTGAAAGGAACTCTGATAAGGGAGGGAGTGCCCTCCATAATCAACCCCGACGATAAGGCGGGTTTGGAAGCGGCGCTTAGAATCAAAGAACAAGCGGGCGGAACTGTGGCGGTCGTTTCGATGGGCCCGTCTCAGGCGGACGTTGCGCTCAGGGAGGCGCTCGCTATGGGCGCGGACGAGGCGTACCTCGTAACGGACAGGGCGTTTGGAGGCGCGGACACCTGGGCGACCTCCTATACCCTCTCGGTCGCGATAAGGAAAATCGGGTTCGATCTCATAATCTGCGGCAGACAGGCGATAGACGGCGACACCGCGCAGGTCGGCCCGCAGATAGCGCAACACTTAGATCTTCCGCAGGTGAGCTATGTTGAGGGCATCGAGCGAATCAGCGGGAACAAGCTCGTTTTAAAGCGCCAGTTCGAGGACAGGTATCACCTGCTCGAGGTTGAACTGCCCTGCGTGCTTACCGCGCTGAGCGAGCTTAACAAGCCGCGCTACATGAGCGTTTCGGGGGTATTTGAAGCCTATCGGGAGAAGGAAGTCCGGCGGCTCACCTTTGAGGATCTAAAAGAGGATATCGACGTAGCCAACATAGGACTCAAGGGCTCGCCGACCAACGTTAAGCAGAGCTTTACCAAGCAACCCAAGGGCAAGGGCGAGAAGCTTGAGCTTGAGCCGGAAGAGGCGGTTTTGGCAATCGTCAGCAGGCTCCGTGCGAAAAACCTTATTTAGGAGGGCGAAGGAATGAGCAGAAATATCTTTGTATTTTGCGAACAGCGCGACGGAGCGATTCAAAAGGTCTCGCTGGAGCTGTTGGGTAAGGCGCGGGAGCTGGCGGCGGTCTTAGGACAGGAAGTCTACGGGGTGCTTTTGGGCGGAAACGGAATCGTCAACAAGGCTCAAACGCTGATTCGCTCCGGAGCGGACAAGGTTATCGTCGGGGAGCATCAGGAGCTTTCGGAGTATCTGACCGCGCCCTATGCGAAGGTTTTGTTTGAAATAGTCAAGGAATATGAGCCGGAGATCGTGCTTTTCGGAGCGACGGCGATAGGCAGGGATCTGGCGCCCAGGGTGTCGTGCATGTGCCATACCGGGCTTACCGCCGACTGCACCAAGCTGGAGATTGAGCCGGAAACCGGACTGCTTTTGATGACGCGGCCGGCGTTCGGCGGCAACATCATGGCGACGATAGTCTGCAAAAACCACCGTCCCGAAATGGCGACGGTGCGCCCGGGCGTGATGCAGGCGCTGGAGCCGGACTTCGAGAGGACGGGCGAAATAATCGAGTTTGAGCCCCGGATAGGGGAGAGCGAGCGCAGGGTAAAGATTCTCTCGGTCATAAAGGGCGAGAAAAAGGACGTCGATATAACCGACGCCAAAGCGCTGGTTTCGGGAGGACGCGGCATGGGTTCGCCCGAAAGGATCGATATGCTCAACGAGCTTGCCCGGCTTTTGAAGGGCGAGGTTTCGGCTTCGAGAGCCGCCGTGGATGCGGGCTGGATGCCCCAGTCGAGACAGGTTGGACAGACGGGAAAAACCGTCCATCCCAAGCTGTATTTCGCCTGCGGAATTTCGGGAGCTATCCAGCATCTCGCGGGCATGGAGGAGAGCGACTACATCGTCGCGATAAATAAGGACGCGTCAGCCCCGATATTCGACGTTGCGGATTTGGGAATCGTTGGCGACGTCAATGTGATCGTGCCAAAGCTCATCGAGGAGCTTAAAAAACAATAAAGACAGCAGGAGGATTTATGACGGACGTTTATTTGATTAGTTGTTGCAGAACTGCCATAGGCTCGTTCGGAGGGAGCTTGAAGGACGTTCCCGCGCCGCAGTTGGGCGCGATAGTCGCCAAGGAGGCGATTAAGAGGGCGAACATCAAGCCGGAGGAAATTGATGAGGTCATGTTCGGTTGCATCCTTACCGCAGGTTTGGGCCAGAATGTCGCCAGGCAGATAGCTTTAAACGCGGAGCTTCCGGTCAGCGTTGCGGCTTATACCGTCGGCATGGTCTGCGGTTCGGGCATGAAGAGCGTAATCGAAGGAGCGCGGGCGATCAAGGCGGGCGACGCCGAGGTCGTGCTTTGCGGAGGAACCGAGAATATGAGCGCGGCGCCCTATGCGATACCGACGGCGCGGCATGGAGCGAGGATGAACCATCAAACGATGGTGGACACGATGATTCACGACGGGCTCTGGGACGTTTACAACGACTATCATATGGGCGTCACGGCTGAAAACATCGTTGAGCAGTGGGGACTGGAGCGCGAGGAGCTGGATGCCTTTGCGCTGAGGTCGCAGGAGCTTGCCGCCAAGGCGATAGCCGAGGGCAGGTTTGAGGACGAGATAGTGCCGGTGCCGGTTAAGGTGAAGCGTGAAACGGTGGAGTTCAAGGTGGACGAATATCCGCGTTCCACGAGCAAGGAAGCGCTTGCGAAGCTGAAACCCGCGTTTAAGCGCGACGGCGGTAAGGTGACGGCGGGGAACGCCTCCGGCATCAACGACGGCGCGGCGGCGCTGATTATCGCATCGGCGGAGGCGGTAAAGCGGTTGAATCTAAAACCCATTGCAAAGCTCGTGTCCTGGGGACAGGGCGGAGTCGACCCCAAGATAATGGGCGTGGGGCCGGTCGTCGCCTCCGAAAAGGCGCTGAAGAAGGCGGATATGACGATAGATAAGATGGATCTTATAGAGGCGAACGAGGCGTTTGCGGCGCAGTCTATAGCTGTTGCGCGGGAGATCGGGCTGGATATGAATAAGGTCAACGTCAACGGCGGAGCGATAGCGCTGGGCCATCCGGTTGGAGCTTCGGGCGCAAGGATAATTGTAACGCTGATTCACGAGATGCAAAAGCGGCGTGCGCAATACGGCCTGGCAACGCTGTGCATCGGCGGCGGCATGGGCGTGGCAACCATCTGGGAGCTGGTAAAGGAGGAAGACGAATGAAAGAGATTATAGGAGCAAAGGAAGCGGCGGCGCTTGTAAAGGACGGCATGAGCGTGATGTTCGGCGGCTTTACGGGCTGTGGCGCGGCGCTGGATGTGATTGCCGCGATAGATGAGGGCGGCGCAAAGGATATCCATGCCATCATCAACGATTCGGCCCTGCTAAACGGGCCGGACGGAGACGAGCATTACGCCTGGGCGAAGCTGATTCATTCGGGCAAGATCACCGAATATATCGGAAGCCATTTGGGAACCAACCCTGAGGCGGCTCAGCTCTGGGCTGAGGGCAAGCTGAAGGTTACCCTGGTTCCGCAGGGTTCGCTCGCGGAGATGATACGGGCGGGCGGTTGCGGCCTCGGCGGAGTTTTAACGCCGACCGGAGTTGGCACGATAGTCGAGGACAGCCCGCTGGCATATCAGCGCATTGAGCTTGATGGCAGGGCTTATCTTTTGATGAAGCCCCTGAGAGCGGACGTTGCCGTAATATCGGCGGCAAAGGCGGACAGAGCGGGCAATCTATGGTATAAGGGCACGACGAAGAACTTCAATCCGCTGATGGCGATGGCGGCGGATCTGGTGATAGCCGAGGTTGAGGAGCTTGTCGAGGTCGGAGAGATAGAGCCCGAGAATGTGGCTACGAGCGGAATACTGGTCGATTATCTTGTAATAAGGGGGAAGAACTGATGGACAGAGCCTTGATAAAGGATTTCATTGCCAAGCGCGTTGCCAAGGAACTGCGCGACGGAGATGTGGTTAATCTCGGAATCGGGATTCCAACCCTTGTGCCGAAGTATCTGCCGGAGGGGGTTTCGGTTGTCCTGCAATCCGAAAACGGAATAGTCGGAGTCGGCCGCATAACGGAGGACAACGCCGATCCCATGCACATAACCGATGCGGCAGGCCAGCCGGCGGTTGCGATGCCGGGCGGCGTATATGTCGACAGCGCAACCTCGTTCGGGCTGATTCGCGGCGGCCATGTTGACGCTTGCATCTTAGGCGGGCTGGAGGTCGACGCGGAGGGTTCGCTCTCCAACTGGATCATTCCGGGCAAGCGTATGCCGGGCATGGGCGGCGCGATGGATCTGCTGGTAGGAACGCGGAAGGTGATCGTGGCGATGGAGCATACGGCGCGGGGCAACCCTAAGATAGTTGAAAAATGCAGTCTCCCCTATACGGCGGTCAACTGCGTAAGTATGATAATTACCGAGATGGGCGTGATGGAGCTGACCGAGGCGGGCATAACGCTGGTGGAAATCAATCCTGAGTTTTCGGTCGAGGAGGTTCAGCAGGCGACAGCCGCAAAGCTCATCATCAGCCCGGATTTGAAGCCGATGGTATAAAAAAACAGGAACGGAGCGCGATTAAAGCAAACCGCCCCCGAAATTAAAGACGAGCGCTCCCGAAACGGGGACGCTCGCTTTTTGATTCTTTTGGTCTGCTCGCAGGCAAAGGAAATAGTTGCCAAGGGCGGGGTTTTTAAAGGCCCGCATGCGATGCGTCAGCAGAAGTTAGATTCCCATTTCCTCCTTGACCTCTTTAAAGCAACGGATGGCAAAGTCGAGATCCTCCTTCGAGTGCCCGGCGGAAATCTGGGTGCGGATGCGCGCCTTACCCATCGGAACGACGGGGTAGCAGAAGCCTATCACATAAACGCCCTTGTCGAGCATCCTGCCGGCGAACTCCTGTGCAACCTTAGCGTCATAGAGCATAATCGGGACTATCGGATGGGTGGATTCGGGGATATCGAAGCCCAGGGAGGCCATATTCTTCCGGAAGTATTCGGTGTTCTCATGCACCTTGTCGCGCAGAGCCGTGCTTTCGGTTAAAAGCTCCAGGGTTTTGATGCTTGCGGCGCAGATAGCCGGCGCAAGGGTATTGGAAAAGAGATAGGGACGGGAACGTTGCCTGAGCAGATCGATTATCCTTTGGTTCGCCGCCGTGTAGCCGCCCGAAGCCCCACCCATAGCCTTGCCGAGCGTGCCGGTTATAATATCCACGCGCCCCATAACTCCGCAGTATTCGTGGGTGCCGCGTCCATGAGCGCCCATAAAGCCTACCGCATGGCTGTCGTCCACCATGACGAGCGCGCCGTATTCCTCGGCAAGGTCGCAGATGCCGTTGAGATTGGCGATGAAGCCGTCCATCGAGAAAACGCCGTCGGTGGCGATGAGCTTGATGCGCGCATCCTTAGCGGCTTCAAGCTGGACTTTCAGATCCGACATATCGTTGTTCTTGTAGCGGAATCGCTTCGCCTTGCATAGCCTCACGCCGTCGATGATGCTCGCGTGGTTCAGCTCGTCGGAGATAACCGCATCCTCGGCGGTCAGCAGGGTTTCAAACAGGCCTCCGTTGGCGTCGAAACAGGAGGAGTACAGGATAGCGTCGTCCATTTTCAGAAAATCCGCGAGCTTCCGTTCCAGATCCTTGTGCAACTGCTGAGTGCCGCAGATGAAGCGCACGGACGAAAGCCCAAAGCCCCATTTGTCATAGGAGGCCTTTGCGGAGTCGATCAGCGCCTGATTGTTGGACAGCCCAAGGTAGTTGTTCGCGCACATATTCAGCACCTCGCGCTTTTGCGTGGTGTCGATGCGCGCCCGCTGGGGGGTAAGGATGATGCGCTCCTCCTTATAGGTTCCGGCGGCGCGAATGGCGTTCAGCTCATTCTCATAGATTTCATATGCCTTCTTCATTTCAGTCCTCCCAAGAAAGAATAACTTTTCCGGACTTGCCGCTGTTCATTGCGAAAAAGCCCTGTTCAAAATCGGTATAGTGGAAGCGATGCGTGATAACGGGGGAGAGATCCAGCCCTGCTTCAACGGTAGCCATCATCTTATACCAGGTTTCATACATCTTGCGGCCGTATACTCCTTGCAGGCACAGCCCCTTGAAGATAACGTCGTTCCAGTCGATAATCGTTCCGGGTCCGGCGATGCCCAAAAGCGCGCATTTTCCGCCGTTGCGCATGAGCTTCAGCATCTGGTTGAGCGCCGCGCCGCTTCCGCTCATCTCCAGCCCGACATCGAAGCCCTCGACGATGTTCTGCTGTTTCATCGTCTCCTCGACCGTTTGATTTTTTAGGTTGACCACGGCGGTGGCGCCCATGCGTTTGGCAAGCTCAAGCCGGTAGTCGTTAACGTCGGTTACGACTATGCGGCGCGCTCCGTTATACGCGCAGATGCCCGCCGCCATAATGCCAATAGGCCCCGCGCCGGTTATCAAAACGTCCTCTCCGATAACGTCAAACATCGTTGCGGTATGGAAGGCGTTGCCGTAAGCGTCAAAGAAGGAAACGATATCCTCGTCGATGCCCTCGGGGATAACTATGACGTTGGTGGCGGGGATAGTCAGATACTGTGCAAAGGCTCCGTTGCGCTGAACGCCCACGCCAACCGTGTGCTTGCACCATTGACCGTTTCCGGCGCGGCAGTTGCGACAGCGGCCGCAAACGATATGCCCCTCGCCCGAAACGAGCTGGCCCGCCTGATAGCCGGTTACGCCCGCGCCCAAGGCGGCGATTTCGCCCACATACTCGTGCCCGATGACGAGCGGGGGCTTGATGGTTCTTTCGCTCCAGGAATCCCAGTTATAGATGTGTACGTCGGTGCCGCAGATTGCAGTCTTGTGAATTTTAATCAGCACCTCCCCGATGCCGACCTCGGGGACGGGAACGGTTTGGAGGGCAAGCCCCTTGCCCGCCTGCGTTTTTACAAGCGCGTCCATGGTTGCAGGAATCATAAAAAACCTCCAAGTATTAAGCTGACTATATTATATCGCCGCCCGCAGGTATTCGCAACGCCGGAGGATTATATATTTTCTCGCCCAAAGGCGTACCGTGTAAAATCCTGACAAGGCAGAGGTTAAAGCGGACTTTTTTACCAAATGCCGGGCGGTTGTTGCCCCGTTTTGGGCTAAAAGCCGAAAGGATTGGCGATGCGCGCCTTCCCCCAGAAGCTGACGGCCTTGCGATACAGGGCGCGGGCGTGGATGCGATCATGCCAGATCAGGCGGCGCATCAGCTTTTTAACCGTCCACTCCTCGCCGTCCTCTGCGATAAAAATACGGGGTTGCAAAAGATCCGGACTCTGCTCTATCGCCCGGAAGAAGGCGAGCCGGCTCCTTTCAAAGTCGGGCAGGCATTCAAAGTCCACGCCTACGCCTGCGGCATAGTAGGCGAGGGTGGAGTTGGTATGGTTGAGCATCTCTTCCGCGCTCTGGGGAATGCGGCCGTAAAAGGTCGGACGCGATTTGACGAGGGCGCGCTTTCTCTGCGGAACGGAGAGGTAGAGGACGGAGAAGTCGTGCGCGCTTCGCAGGGCAAGCTCCTTTTTTTGAATGTATTCCGCCATGTCCATGGGCAAACGCTCGGAGGGAAAGAGGAGATCGGAGTCGGCGTCCTCAACATTCAGTTGGGACTTCTTTTCAAAGACTATCGAAACCTCGTCAAACTCCGTCCGCTTCTCGTGTGCCCACAAAAGGTAGGAGGCTACTTCGGCGGGGAGCTTTGCAACGGCCTCCGAGGCGGTCTTGCCCCTTGAAAAAGCTCCGGGATAGCCTTCCGCCCAAAGCAGACAGCCCTTTTCATTGTATTCGAGTATCGCATCAATTTTCATGATTCCTTCCTATCTTCCGCTCTGTTTCCGGATTCGGGATATTATCTCGTTCGCCCTTCGATAGATAAACTCAGACTCCGCGTTGACGAAAAACTCCCCGTTCTCATAGAGGATGCGGCCGCGAACCATGGTGAGCGCCACATTCTCGTTGCTCCCGCTGTAAACGATGTTCTTAATAAGGTTGTTCTTAGGTTGCATATTGGGACGGTTCAGGTTCAGCATAACGATATCGGCCTGCTTGCCAACGCTGAGCGAGTCGCAATCGGGAAGTTGCATCGCGTGAGCGCCAACCGAGCAGGCGGAATGCAGAATCTTTTCCGCGTCCATAGCGTCCGCGCCGAGGCGGAGCTTTTGAAGCCCGGTCGCCAAGAACATCTCGCGAAAGAAGTTCAGGCAGTTGTTGCTTGCCGGCCCGTCCGTGCCTATGGCAACGGGGATTTTGCGCTCAAAGAATTCGCAAAGCGGGGCGATTCCGCTTGCGAGCTTAACGTTCGAGCCACCGTTGGTCACCGCAAAGAGCTTCCTTTCCATAAAGATGTACATGTCCCGCTCGTTTAGGTGTACGCAGTGGAAGCCGCCGCCGCCGTAATCGAACAAGCCGAGCGAGTTCAGGATATCGGTGGGCGTTTTTCCGTAGCGCGCCAGACAGCCCTCAACCTCGGCTTTGGTCTCGCTGTTGTGGGTGTAAACCGGGGCGCGAAGCTCGTGCGCCAGCTCCGATATATCCTTCAGCAACGGGAGTGAGGTCGTGTATTCGGCGTGGAAGCCGAGCCGGAAGCTGATCAGCGGGTGAAGCGAGTTGAAACGGAGAAACTCATCGCGCATCGCCTCGGCGCTCCCGCCAAAATCGTTTACCGCTCCGCAAAGCGTCATGCGAAAGCCCGCGTCAATCGCACTTTGGGCGATAGCCTCGTTGTGATAATACATATCGAAGGCCGCGGTGACGCCGCCCGCAACATACTCCATTATGGCAAGGCGGGTTAAGATATAGATATCGTCGGCGGTTAAAAATCTTTCCAGCGGAAAAACGTCCTCGTTCAGCCAGTTTTGGAGGGGCTTGTCGTCCGCCAGCGAGCGCAGAAAGGTCATGGCGGAATGCGTATGCGCGTTTTTAAAACCCGGAAGGAGCAGCTTGTTCGAGCAGTCAATTTCGCGGTCGAAGCCGGACGGGATCGCTTCGGGCGTCCCAACAAAGGCTATCCGATCGTCCGAAACCCACAGCTCGCCCTCGGTTATGAAGGGGCGCTGACCGTCGAAATTTACGATTGAGGCGTTAAAAAAACGGGTTTTCATGCAGTATCTCCTCTGCTGTTATGTTATTAAATCATATTATAGCATATTTTTGCATCCGGCCGATGAATTTTATATGAAATGTGGACGGTCTTGATTTTTTTCTCATATTCTGTTACGATGAGGGCGATGATAAGGGTTTGCGGAAAAACAGCCTGTCTCATATTTCTATTGTTGCTCGTAGTATTGATAAGCGCCTGCAGAAGCGAGCCGCACGCCGATACCGAGCCCGCCTTTGCGCCCGCCACGGAGAAGCCGGCGGATATATGCGCAACGGAGGGTTGTTCCAACCATGTCTGGCGCGAGGGGCATAGCTATTGCGAGGAGCATCTGTGTATGTACGGCGACTGCGACGAGCCGCGTTTGAGCGGGGATACCCGCTATTGCGAAGAACACGCCTATGTGGAATTCGTCACCGCCGCGCCCGCGCTCTGCGCCCATGAAGGTTGCACCAATACCGCCAGCTGGGGCGACTATTGCAAGGATCATGTCTGCAAGTACGGCTCATGCACCGAGCCGAGGGCGGAGGGCTCCGACTTTTGCGAGGAGCATACCGCCCCATAGCCTGAAATGCCGGGTTTGAAAGCGGCAAAACGGATTTTACTTTGGCAAGTTACATTATACGAAAAAATCGCCGCAGTCGTTGAAACTGCGGCGATAACCGTTTGCTTTAGCCCTTCGGGCCCGCCTCCACTATGTGCTTTGGCATATTGTCGTATTTTGCGAAGTTCTTTTGGAATCTTGCCGCGAGATCCTTGGCGGTCTTTTCGTAGTCCTCCTTGTCCGCCCAGAGGTCGCGCTGATGCAAGAACTCGTCGGGGACGTTGGGGCAGGTGCGCGGCACGAGGACGTTAAAGATCGGGTCGAGATCGAATTCGCCCTTCTCAAGCTCGCCGTTGAGCGCCGCAGTAACCATGGCGCGGGTGTATTTGAGCTTCATGCGGCTGCCCACTCCGTATTTGCCGCCCGCCCAGCCGGTGTTAACCAGATAAACCTTGGAATCGTGTTCCTCTATCTTATTTCCGAGCATCTCAGCGTAGAGCGAGGGGTGCAGGGGGAGGAAGGGGGCTCCGAAGCAGGTGGAGAAGGTGGTTTGTGGCTCGATGATTCCGCGCTCGGTTCCCGCCAGCTTGGAGGTATAGCCGCTGACGAAGTGGTACATAGCCTGATTCTTGTCGAGCTTGCTGATGGGCGGGAGCACGCCGAAAGCGTCCGCAGTCAGGAAGATGACGGTCTTGGGATGCTCGCCGATTCCGGGAATCGCGGCGTTGGGGATAAAGTCCACCGGATAACCCACGCGGGTATTCTCGGTCAGGCTCTTGTCGGCAAAGTCGAATTCGCGGGTGTTCTCGTCCATGATAACGTTTTCAACGAGGGAGCCGAATTTAATCGCGTCCCAGATGAAGGGCTCGTTTTCGCGGGAGAGGTTGATGCACTTGGCGTAACAGCCGCCCTCGATGTTGAAGATGCCGTTGTCGGACCAGCCGTGTTCGTCGTCACCGATGAGCATACGGTTCGGGTCGGCGGAAAGGGTCGTTTTGCCGGTGCCGGAAAGCCCGAAGAACAGGGCGGAATCGTTGTTGTCGCCGATATTCGCGGAGCAATGCATCGTGAACACGCCCTTTTTGGGGAGGATGTAATTCATAACGGAGAAGATGGACTTCTTAATCTCGCCCGCATACTGACTGCCTGCGATAATTACCATCTTCTTGTCGAAGTTAACGAGGATAGCGGCCTCCGAGTGCGTGCCGTCGATTTCGGGAATGCACTTGAAGCCGGGAACCGCGATGATGGTGAAGCCGGGGACGAAGGAATCGAGTTGCTCAGCGGAGGGCCTCAAAAGAAGCTGGTGAATAAACAGATTCTGGCTTGCCAACTCGTTTACCACGCGCACGGGCAGATGATAGGTCTCATCCGCGCCTGCGAAGCCGTCGAAGATAAAGATATCGCGGCCCTGCAGATATGCCATCATCTTGCCATAGATGGCGTCAAACTTTTCGGGGGAAATCGGAACGTTGATCTTTCCCCAGTCGATATCGTCGTGGATGGCGGGGGTATCGACGACAAAGCGGTCGTCGGGGGATCTGCCGGTATACTTTCCGGTGGTAACCACGAGCGCGCCGGTATTGGACAGACTGCCTTCGTTGCGGCGCAGAGCGTGTTCTACGAGCTGGGCAGGCGTAAGATTGCGATAAACCGCCTTGGGTTCGATGACGCCCAGAGATTCAACATAAGCTTTCATTTTTTACACTCCTTTGGTTAGTAGGGCAAATAATCCTCTTTGCCCCCATTATGATGGTATTATACCCGATCCGCCGCAGAAATGCAATCACAACTTTCAAAGAAATATCCTTTACTGTCAAGTAAGGGCAAAACCCCGTCTTTGGTAGTTAACACCATAAAGTTTAGGAGCAAAATCATATATAAAGCG
>JAUNBM010000053.1 GCA_030527115.1 Clostridia bacterium | reverse complement strand
GAAGCTATCTTACGATAAACGCAATAGACGGCACGATAATCGACCGTGTGAGAGGCTATTGAGAATGGAATGAAATTAAAACGAGTTGCGCCGTTACCGGGGCAACTCTATTGCCCTGCGCCCTGCTTGCACGGAAAAACGATGCTACTTTCTTGATAACAGTAGCCAACATAACCGCCCACGGGTTTGCGCGCTGTCCCATGTATGAGGCAATGCGTAGGGAAGTTGAAGCCGGGCAGATATGGGCGGGATAATCACCGTTATAGTGGAATTTTGAAAGGTTATTTATAAATATGTCGCAATAATGTTGCATATCCCTGTTAAGCTTAATTTAAGATAGCAGGTCGCCTGATGGACTTGAATCAAAAAACATGAAGGGCAAGAGGATGAGACTATGAGACGGAAGGGCTTCATTTGGCTTATTGTCGCTTTGCTGGCGGTTTCGTCGGTTTGTTTCGGCTGTTCGGGACAAAATGAGGGCGGCGGAGCTGTTGATATTTTCGAGATTCCGGAGGATTACGTCTACTTCGCGAGCGAAAACGTGTGCATTGAAGATGCGGGAGGAACCGTTTACATCCCGCTTGTCAGCGGCAAGCCTATAAACGAGGGGGACTTTAAGGTAATCGTAAACGGAAAAACGCTTGTCGAAAATAAGGAATACATTTTGGGCGGATATTGGGGGAGCGAAGCAGGGGAACGGTACGAGCTGCCCTTTTTTCTATATCAAGTCTACCGAGGGAAGGACTGGAAGGCCTATGCCGAACTTCAGCTGGCGTATGAACAAGCATATAACGGCAAGACCCGGGAGGACTATGCCTCACTTGACGGACTTATGTCTCAGATTGAAGAATCGCAAAACGAGTTTTACGATGATTACCTGTCGCTCCAAGAGCAGGGGCGGCTTCCCGTATTGTACGACTATCTTTTGACCTTGTTGTTGCCCGAAAAGGTGGAAGAATGGAGCGAGAGCATTTCCGAGATAACCCTTAAAGTGGATGACAGGGAATATGTCTTTTCGGTGGGCGAGTTAACCACAAAAAACTATGCTGATCCATACAACGATTCGGAACGGTTGCTTGAAAATGAAGCGGGAAATTTCGGCTGGAACCTTGTCTATCCAAACGAAAAGGGCGCTTTTCGAGGATCCATGGGTAAAGATGATTGCGCCGTAAGCGCGATAGAAAACGTGACGATTACCGATTTAAGGCTGTTCGAGGACGAAAGGGAGATTTCGGATATACAGGTGGTGATTATAAATCCGCCGATCGGCGGAGAGTGGAACGGAGGCTATGACGAGGACGGCAACGAGCTTACGCTTGACATCGTTTCGGACTTTATCTGGGACGGCAAAACCCCGATAGAGCTGTCAAAGGGACAGCTTGCCTACTTCAATTTCACATTCCACGAGCCAAGGCTTGCGGGAGAGTTCTACGGATATACACAGTATAAGTTCACCGTCGAATACCGAGATGAAACCGGCGAAAAATCAAACAGGGCTCTCTTTTCGTTCCCGCTTTTGATTGCGCCGCTTTCCAGCAACCCGTTCGAGTGCTACTTGCAACATGAACTCGGAGTCGATGTTATGAGCTACTATACCGACTTTTACGATGTGGTTGAAGAAAGCGGCGGAATAATGACTGTAACTTCGGACGAGTAGTTTATAAAAAGAGCCTTGAAGTAAGAAGAATTGCAATACCACATTTTATTAAGGAGAACGGATTATGAAAAGAAAAGGGTTCATATGGGTCATGGTGCTTTTGACGGTTGTAGCTTCGGTGGGCTTCGGCTGTTCGGGGGAGAATGAGAGCGGCGGAGATGTTGATATTTTCGAGATTCCGGAGGATTACGTCTACTTAGCGAGTGAAAACGTGTACATTCAAGATGCGGTAGGAACTGTTTATATTCCGCTTATCAGCGGTAAGCCCATAAACGAGGAGAACTTTAAGGTAATCGTAAACGGAAAAACGCTTGTCGGAGATGAGAATTCTGAGGATAGGGAGTATATTTTGGGCGGATATTGGTCGACTGAAGCAGGGACAAGGTACGAGCTGCCCTTGTTTCTGTATCAAACCTACCGCGGCAAGGACTGGAAGGCCGATGCAGAGATTCAGCTGGCATATAAACAAGCGTATAACGGCAAAACACGGGAGGACCTTGCCTCGCTTGGAGGACTTATGTCTCAGATTGAAGAATCGCAAGCCGAGTTTTACGATGACTACATATCGCTCCAAGAGCAGGGGAGGCTTCCGGCGTTGTACAGCTATCTTTTACAGCTGTGGTTGCCCGACAAGGTCGAAGAATGGAGCGGGAGCATTTCTGAGATAACCCTTATAGTGGATGACAGGGAATATGTCTTTCCGGTGGGTGAACTTAACAATAAAAACCTGCTTAATCCATACACCGATTTGGAACGGTTGCTTGAAAGAGAATCGGGGAATGCCGGCTGGAATCTCGTCTATCCAAGCGAAAAGGGCGATTTTCGAGGAAGCATGGGTAAAGATGATTGCGCCGTAAGCGCGATAGAAAACGTGACGATAACCGATTTAAGGCTGTTCGAGGACGATAGGGAGATTTCGGATATACAGGTGGTAATTATAAACCCGCTGATAGGCGGAGAGTGGATCGGAGGTTATTATGACGAGGAGGGCAACGAGCTTGCGCTTGACATCGTTTCGGACTTTATCTGGGACGGCAAAACACCGATAGAGCTTTCAAAGGGACAGCTTGCCTACTTCAGCTTCATTTTCCACGAGCCGAGGCTTGCGGGCAAGTTCTATGGATTTACAGAGTATTATTTCACCGTCGAATATCAGGATGAAAACGGCGAAAATTCAAACAGGACTCCCTTTTGGTTCCCGCTTTTGATTGATCCCGTTTCGTGCAACCCGTTCGAGTGCTACTTACAGCATGAACTTGGAGTCGATGTTATGAGCTACTATACCGACTTTTACGATGTGCTTGAAGAAAGCGGCGGCGTTGTAGGAATAATGGATATGCCCGAAGAGTAGGAAGGAGGCAGTTATGAGGACAAAATGGCTAAAAATCCCGCTCGGAATACTTATCTTTGCGCTCCTGTTTGCTCCGCTCGGCCTTATCTATGTGCTTACAAACATGGAGATGAAGCAGTATCAGGAGGTCTATGTGCCGCCAGTTACGATAAAGTCCTATGGCGAGCCGCTACCGGTATTTCGCATGGATATGCGGGAGTTCGTTAACGTTTCCGGCACCTATGTCAGCACGGAGCAGTTCTATATGGAACTGCCGAGGATGAGAAACGCCTACTCCGCGCGAATCTCGGTAAACACGGGCGACTATATCGAGGAAGGCGAGGTCATAGGCTATACCCAGGACGGGCAGACCGAGATCCTTTCCACCGCAAGCGGCGTCGTTTTGGAGATTCACATGGGCGATTACAGCTACTTCGTTATGGAAAACGACGAGAATATCGCCCTGTCGTGCCTTGCGGACAAGGAGCTTTTGAGGATACTTCAAAGGAGCGACCTTGCGCTTACCGACGTCAACGGCAACCCCGTGGAACTGCTTGAAATAGGGAGGCTTTTAACCCCCGACGGAAAGACGCAGGTGCTTTTAAAGCCACAGGGCGGAACCTACGGGCTTATGGAGGAGAAGCTGAAGCTGTACACGGGAAGAACCTTTACAAACGCGCTCGTTATAAGCACAGAGTGCCTGTTCCATCTGCCCGAAAGCCCGAACAAGTGGTATTTAAGGGTGCTGGACGATGGCGGAAACTTCGTGGAAAACAAGGAGGTGCAGGTGGGCTTTTCGGACGGGGAATATACCTGCATCACCGGCATAGAGGAGGGAGTTTTGGTGGACAGCGGCTATGCCGCCGTTATGGGCGGTGAGTGATATGCAGAAGCTTAAAGTCGAGCTGACCCATGTAAAAAAGAGCTTTACAAGGCCCGTTCTCACCGATATAAACCTTACCGTAGATAACGGGAGTTACATCGCGGTTTTAGGGCAGTCCGGATGCGGGAAGTCCACGCTGATGAACATCTTGAGCATGGTCGAGGACAGAGACGGAGGCGACTTTGTGTTCAACGGCAGGCGCATCAAAATCGGAGACGACTATGCGAGGCTTCGCCGCGAAAACATTGGCTTCATCTTCCAATCCTACAACCTGATCCCGACCCTCACCTGCCTTGAGAATATTCAAATGCCGATTTTGTATCAAAAAAGGGCGGAGGACAAGAGCGGGATGTGGATGGAGCGCATGGGCATAGGCCATCTTAAAGACCAGCGGGTGAACACGCTTTCGGGCGGCGAGAAACAGCGGGTTGCGATAGTGCGCGCGCTGATGCTCGACCCCTGTTTGCTCCTTGCCGACGAGCCCACGGGCAACCTTGACGAGGACAACGCCAAGTTGGTGTTTGAGATAATTAAAGAGGAGCATGAAAAGGGCAGGGGCGTTGTGATGATAACCCACAACGAGCAGGCGGCAAGGCAGGCCAAAACCGTTTTCAAGCTGAAAGGGGGAGTTTTGCATGAGGACTGACAATCCGCATAAAAAGCCGCTTTCCCATTTCCGGCACGCCTGCAAAATGGTTGGGCGCAACGGCAGGGCCTATATAAAGCTCAGCGTCACCGTGGTGCTTTCGTTCACCCTGCTTTTGGGCTATATGGCGCTGACCGACGCAAGGCTGTACAATCGGTATGCCAAGGTGTTCACATTGCCAAAGGAGGCGGTTCAATGCTATGTCGAAAGCGACCCCGAAACCATGCGCGCCTTTTTGAACCTCATCGATGCGAACGTCCCCGATGTTCAATATTACGACTACTTCTCCTCAAGCACGGAGCTTACCGCCTATGAGCAGTCGCTTCATGCCGAGTGCTTCTTTTTGCCAAAGGGCGTGGAAACGCTGTACACGATAGATTCGTCCACCACTTTGGACTCCAACGCCGCGGGCGGAACCACCTGCGGAGAGCCGATAGCGCTCTTGGGCGATAAGCAGGACTTTAACCTTCAAAAGGGCGAGGCGATAATAAACGAGGGCTTCTACAACAGCCTTATAGCGGGCGGCGCAGAGGAGCCTCTAACCGTCCTTGTGCCCTTCTATTGGGCGGACGGGAGCCACTCCGTTTGGGAATTGGACGTCGTCGGCGTTTGCGAGGACGTCCACGGCGTGTTTATACGGGAAAATTTGGAGGACGGGAGAACGAGCGGCTATGTCACCGTCTATCTTTCGCAGTCCCAGCTCGACGAGGGCGCAGGAGAATTTGAGTATCAAAAGCAGATAGCCTTCACCTCAAGCGACAGCCCCGAAGCCGTGATGAGCTATGGAAGGGCGTTGGGCATGGTCGCGCAGGGCGTTGCCGAGGTGCAAAACGAGGCGCGAACCGCAATGCAAAACGCAATCTCCTCCAAGGCGATAACCGCCGCAGTTATGCTCGCGTTACTTGCGATAAACCTGTACAGCAGTTTTTCCAACGTGCTTGAAACGCGCAACTATGAAATTGGCATCAAAAGGGCGATAGGAGCACCGCAGGGAGCGATAACCCGGCAATTTCTATACGAAGCCCTGCTCGTTTTGGGCTTTGACGCCCTGCTTTCGATGGCGCTCGTTGCCGACGGGCTTATAGTCTACAAAGCCGTGCAAAAGTACTATTATGACATTTCGTGGGTGGCTTACGTTTCGCCCTACTCCATCATAATCTATGTGCTTTGCAGTCTGGGGCTTGCAACGGCTTTCAGCCTGCTGTTTGCATACAAGGCGACAAGGGTTGAGATAGTCAAGCACCTAAAGGCGGAATAGCCGCGCCTGCCATCGGTCAGGGCGGGTTCCTTGGTATTCAATGAGGGAACGAAGATGAAACAACGAGCATGGATAATAGTATTAGTTGTAACCCTTCTTTCAACGGCTTGCCAGCCCACGCCAAAACAGGAGCAGGTTATAGGCGACTCGACGGGCGAAACCGTGGCTAAGGAGGAGGTTGTTCCGTATGCGCAGATACGCGAAAGCTTCTTGCAAAACTGGAGCGAAACGTTCGCCTATGATGAGGGCGGCGCGGTCATAAGCTTTGAAACCGGTTTTTCAATGCCCGAGGTGGAGAAGATTCCGATTGTGGGAACTCAAAATATAGCGGAGGACGCCGCCCTGATGCAAGCCTTGTTAGGTTGTATCTGCCAAGACTATGAGCTTCGCACCACGCCGCAGGAAAGCGGTGGCGAGCTGATGACAAAACAGGATTATCTCGCGCTGATAGAGGAGTGCAACGACCGCATAGAAAACGTGGACGAGTATCATCCGGAGTTTTCCGAGGCGGAGAGGAGCGCCTATTTGCAGGAGCAGGGCGAAGAGTTGACCGCATTGACGGAGCTGTACCAAACCGCCCCCAACGCGCAGGGCTATATAACGGTTCATGATATCAGCGCGGAGCTGGAGACCCTGCCCCTTCGAGCCGATATTGTTCGAAAGAACGATATGGTAAGCTGTGGCGAGCTATATGTAAGCACAAGCGGGGGCTATTTTATAAGCGGAACGAGAAGCGATAACCGCGAGGTGGCGGCAGAGCCGATAACCACGGCAGACGAGGCGAGGCTCTGCGCCGAAGCTCTGCTTAGTGAGCTGGGGCTTGAAGGCGAGTATCGCTTTGTTAATTCGACCCAAGGGGACACGTCGGTCACGGTATATTTTGGCAAAGTCCACTATGGCGTTCCTACGGCTCGTTCCTCCATAACCTCGACGGATTCGGGCTATACGGCGGCAACCTCGCAGGGGCTGATAGGCTTTTGCTTCCCGTGGGAGGAAAGGCGGCTGAGAGAAATCATCGTAAATGAACAGTACCAAGTCACATCAATAGAGCAGGAGGAGTCCGCTCTATTAGACTTTGCCCAGCTTAGGGAGAGCATCGAGTTGCATTGCTCCAACAGCCTGTCGTGGAAGGCGGACGGGGTTTTAAATACGGAGATAAGGGTTAAGGGAATGGAGCTTGCCTACAGGCGGGTGGTAAAGGCGGGCGAGACGGGAACCTATCTTTTGATACCCGTTTGGACTTTGACGGGCGATATAAGGAACGAGGCGGTTTGGGACGACGGGGAGAGCGTCTACGAAAAGACCGAAACGAACGCAACCGTCATGGTCATCGACGCCCGAACCGGCGCGCTGATCCATTGGCACGACGGACGATAAGCGCATAAAATATCAACGCCCTTTTAAACTTTTCCAATCGACGCTGATGCGGGAGCGATAGCTCGCGCAAAGCGAAAAAAACTTCGACAAATTAAAAACCTTTATTATTCCGTTACAAGAATTTTGCAAGTATCTGTTAAGCTTAATTTAAGACGGTAGGAATTTGTATAAATGCAACTGAAAGATCCTCGGGTGACGCGACATCGCGGAAAGGGCATCATATGAAACGTTTATTGACCGTATTGTTGGCAATTTTAATACTTTTCACCTTGGCGTGCCAGCCCACGCCCGAGGAGGACATCGTTGTAAACAAGGGCGAGGACGGGATGCGGGATGCGATTTTGGCGGACGGTGAATCGGTTGTACAGCCAAACTTTCCAAAAAGCGTTGAAAGGGAGCTTGTGCTTTCCGATAAGGCAAAGGTCGTATTTGCCGCCGAGGTAACGGTTCCCGTAGTTCAGGAATATCCGATATATCGCGTTATGCTTGCCGACATTTCCGATCGAGCCGTGGATGCCGTCGTCAAGCGCGCAACCTCGGACGGCTATGCGAGCAGTCAAAGCGCGCAATCGAAGGCGGACGCCCTCGCTATGCTTGAAATTTTGGAGGCCTCCATGGCGGAGATTGCGGCAGATAAGACCCTGGGCGAGCAGGAAAAGCAGGACGAGCTGACAATCGTACAGGGGAATATCGAGTATTGGGCGGAGCTGTACGAGAGCGCGCCCGACAAGCCCCTGCCCATTGAAAGCTACGATGAGGTAGACAATCTCGGCAGGGTTTCCCTTTTCAATGCCGACGGGGCAACCTTAGGTTATATTTCGGTTTGCATGGACGGGGATAATCCCAAAAGCCCTGGAAGCATGTGCATAGTCGAAACCTATGGCGATTTTGTAAAGCCCCTGTCGCATTATCCCGACAAGGCCACCTCAAAGGAGGAAGCTATGAGCTTTTCCGAGCAGTTTGTAAGGGACTGCGGCATAGAGGGCTATTCGGCAAACAGCGTTTCCGAGAACGATTGGAGCTATGCCGTAACGCTTGAAAGGACTTATGGCGGAATCCCGTACCTTCCGACCTACGGTTACGGGGGTGCGGCAAGCTACGGCGGCGAGTACGCCGCTTATGTGCCGGACGAGTCGATAAGTATGGTGGTTTTCAAAAGCAACGGCGCAATTCGAGGCTTCACTTGGTACGCTTATTCGCAAGAAGAATCCTGTCTCAACCCCAACGTGCAACTTTTGGACTTTGAGCAGATACTGAAAACCTACGAAAACACGATTCAGTCCGTCGCCGCGTGGGAATCGCCCTATCAGGGCGTGCTGTCATGGAAGCTTGTAATTGAGAGCGTGCAACTCGGCTACAAGCGCATACCCGTAAAGGACGCGATGGGCTCATACATCGTAACGCCTGCATGGGCGTTTGATGGCTACATCGAATACACCTGCGACCCCTCCGTGTTCGTTGAGGAGACTTTAACCGGTGGGGTCTACCGCAAGCCATTGATTTCAGAAGGGTTTGTAATGGTAATAAACGCCGTGGACGGCACGGTAATCAGTTTCGGAGCCGATTAAGGATTGCAAAAGTATTAGCGGATGCAGAAAGGAAGGAAAGATGAAAAAA